>CAUPZW010000037.1:0-16583 GCA_963515655.1 Streptococcus mitis | reverse complement strand
TTTCATCCTAAACTCCACGAAATAGACTTCTTGCATACCAGTTTACTCTTTTTTCGGAAAATTTCAAGGAAATGCACAAGAGATAATGAAAATTAGACAGGAAAGGGGATACAAACAATTCTTGACTTGGGAAACAGGCATGATTTAGGATAAGAGATGCCTGCGTCCTTCTTGCCAGTTTGATTTAAAAGTAGTATAATTATTGCATGCGCAATCATCTTGTGATGCAGAGACTGTCCGTTAATGGACATTCTTCTATGTTATAACTCTAAAAAGAAAGGAGATACTATGACCTATTTGGAAAAATGGTTTGACTTCAATCGGCGTCAGAAAGAAATTGAAAGTCTCTTGGAAGAGACAATTGCTAATCAGAGTGAACAAAGTCTGACCTTGAAAGAGTTCTACCTGCTCTACTATCTGGACTTGGCTCAAGAAAAATCTCTACGCCAGATTGACCTGCCAGATAAGCTTCATCTGAGCCCGAGCGCTGTTTCTCGGATGGTGGCTCGCTTGGAAGCCAAAAATTGTGGTCTACTTAGTCGCAGGTGTTGTGATCAAGATAGACGCTCTAGTTTTATCTGCCTGACAGGTGATGGGCAAAAGACACTGGCCTCGCTACAAAAGGCTGTCGAAGCAAGCTTGGAAACTGGTTTGGATTTCTTGATTTAAGATGATTTTATAAAAAGTTGCGTGCGCAATCATTTTTCTTGACATTCTCTTTTATAAGGAGTAAAATAAAGTCATCATTAAACAAAGGAGTTTTAAACATGATTGAAATTACCTATCTAGATGCCAGTAAGAACGAAAGAACTGTGACTTTCGAGTCTTATGAAGACTTTGATCGTTCACAACAAGCTTGCCTTATCGGCGTCGCAGACTACTACCCTGTCCAAAAATTGACTTACAACGGTCATGATTTGGACTACCATGGGACTTATGGAGATGTCTTCTTCTATCTCATGAAACAAGATTTAAGCCAATATAACTAAAAAAGGAGAAATACAATGGCAAAAGCAATTACAGATGCAACATTTGAACAAGAAACAAAAGACGGTTTGGTCTTGGTAGACTTCTGGGCAACTTGGTGTGGTCCATGTCGTATGCAAGGTCCAATCTTGGATAAATTGTCTGAAGAACTTTCAGAAGATGTCTTGAAAATCGTTAAAATGGACGTTGATGAAAATCCAAACACAGCTCGTGCTTTTGGAATCATGTCTATCCCAACTCTTCTCTTCAAAAAAGACGGCCAAGTAGTGAAACAAGTTGCAGGTGTTCATACTGCAGAACAAATCAAGGCCATCGTTGCTGAATTGAATTAATCACACTAGAGACCAAGTACTTGCTTTGGTCTCTTTTTTCTTGCCCTTTGCCATTTTTCAAAAAATATGCTAGACTATAGGTAGAATATTACGATGTTTGGGACATGCCATCGCTAAAAAAAACCTCTACTTGGTATTTTTTAGCTCCCTCATGGGAGCTTTTTGCGTGCTCTGAACATTTCCCATTTTGGAAGGAGTACTATGAAACGTCAATCTGCCTTGGTCGTCTTTAGTGGCGGTCAAGATTCTACAACCTGCCTCTTTTGGGCTAAAGAACACTATGAAACGGTCGAAGCCATTACCTTTGCCTACGGCCAACGCCATCATCTCGAAATTCAAGTCGCTAGAGAAATCGCTGAGGAACAGGGGATTCGTCATCATATCTTAGATATGTCGCTGCTGGGACAAATCACTGAAAATGCCCTGACCTCTGATCTGGAAATTGAGCAAAAAGAGGGAGAGGTTCCCAATACCTTTGTTGACGGTCGCAACCACCTCTTTCTGTCCTTTGCGGCAGTCCTTGCTAAGCAACGGGGCATTAAAGATATCGTGACAGGTGTCTGCGAGACAGACTTCTCAGGCTACCCTGATTGTCGGGATGTCTTTGTCAAATCCCTTAATGTTACTCTCAACCTTGCCATGGATTACGACTTCGTTATCCAAACGCCTCTCATGTGGCTAGACAAGGCTGAAACTTGGGAATTAGCCGACCAACTCGGTGCCTTTGACTATGTTCGTGAAAAAACATTAACCTGCTACAACGGAATTATCGGGAGTGGCTGTGGAGATTGCCCAGCCTGCCACCTACGTCAACATGGTCTAGATGTTTATCTCTCACAGAAAGGAGAAGCCTAATGTTTTTTGCACCCAAAGAAATCAAACAAGAAACTGGAGAGTCTCTTGTCTACAATCCTCACAGAACCTTGGTATCAAAAGAATTTACCTTTGATGCTGCCCACCATCTCTTTCACTATGAGGGAAAATGCAAATCCCTTCATGGTCACACCTATCATCTGCAGATTGCTGTCAGTGGATTTTTAGATGAACGGGGCATGACCTACGATTTCGGAGACATCAAATCGATCTATAAGAACTACTTAGAGCCCCACTTGGATCATCGCTATCTAAACGAAACTCTTCCCTATATGAACACGACTGCTGAAAATATGGTTTACTGGATTTTCCAAACCATGAACCAAGAGTTGCCAGACGAGCGTGGTCTCCGTTTGGAATACGTTCGCCTCTATGAGACTCCGACTGCCTTTGCGGAGTTTAGACGGGAGTGGTTAGATGACTAGGGAACGTGTCCTCAAACTACCAGTTCTGGAAATTTTCGGCCCAACCTTTCAAGGCGAAGGCCGTGCAATCGGGCAGAAAACCATGTTTGTCCGCACTGCTGGTTGCGACTACCACTGCGACTGGTGCGATTCTGCCTTTACTTGGGATGGCTCTGAAAAGCCAACTCGTATGACTGCTGACGAGGTCATTGCTGCCTTGGATAAATTGGGGAGCTACGACTATGTCACCCTATCTGGGGGAAATCCTGCTATCCTAGCAGCCAACATGGCTGAACTCGTCACTAAACTCAAGGAACGTGGTGTCACTCTAGCTGTTGAGACCCAAGGCTCCCGCTGGCAAAATTGGTTGAAAGACATCGACCAAGTCACCCTGAGTCCCAAACCTCCTTCATCCAAGATGGAAGTCAACTTTGAGACCTTGGACTTTATCGTTTCCCAACTTGATCCAGACAAGGTCACCTTTAAAATCCCTGTCTTTGACGATGCCGATTTGGCCTTTGCCAGAGGCATACAAGAGCGCTACCAACCAGATGTTCTCTTCTTATCGGCTGGAAATCCTGAGCCCAAGGCCACAGGCAATATTATCCAAGACCAACTGGACCGTCTCAAAGAACTCTGGGAACGCATCGCTGCCGACGATAGCTGGGGCAATGTCCGCGTCCTTCCTCAACTGCATACCCTCCTCTACGATAATCAACGTGGTGTTTAAGATTAGAAAGAAAAAATCATGTCACAACAAGAAGAAATGAAAAATCTAAGCCTACTGGGCAACAAAGAAACCAACTACATTTTCGAATATCAACCCGAAGTCCTCGAATCCTTTGACAATCGTCATGTGGAAAATGACTATTTCATCAAATTTAACTGTCCTGAATTTACCTCACTTTGCCCAATCACTGCTCAGCCAGACTTTGCAACTATCTATATTTCCTACATCCCTGACAAGCTCTGTGTTGAGTCAAAATCCCTCAAACTCTACCTCTTTAGTTACCGAAATCATGGAGATTTTCACGAAAACTGTATCAACACCATCGGTAAAGACTTGGTCAACTTGCTAGACCCTCGCTATTTGGAGGTTTGGGGAAAATTCACTCCGCGCGGTGGCATTTCAATCGATCCCTACTACAACTACGGTAAACCAGGAACTAAGTATGAAGGCTTGGCAGAACAACGCCTCTTCCAACACGACCTTTATCCAGAGAAAATTGACAACCGTTAAACTCATACAAAAAGCCCTGTTCCTCAAGATAAGGAGCAAGGCTTTTTGAATTTCAATTACTCTTCTGTTCCAAGGAAGTTTTTTGCAACAAGTGCTGCAAGAACACCTCCAACGATTGGGGCAAGGATAAAAATCCAAACTTGTTGAAGGGCTGTGCCACCTACCAAGACAGCTGGTGCCAAGCTACGAGCTGGGTTTACTGACAGTCCAGTGATGTTCAATCCCACAAGGATCATCGCCATCAAGGACAAACCGATTACCAAACCAGCAATCGCGCCATTTCCCTTGCTTTCTGAAGTCACAGTCATGATAACCAAGACAAACAAGAAAGTTGCGATAACTTCAAACAAGAAACCACCAAAGACAGTGACACCGTTTGCCAAGGCATTTTCACCAAGACTTGCAGTTGACATACCTGAATTTACCAAGAGGAAGAATACAGATCCAGATGCAAGGAAAGCACCAACCACTTGTCCGAGGATGTAGTTTACAAGCTCTGAAGATGACAAACGTTTGTTTACAAACATAGCAATCGAAACAGCTGGGTTCAAGTGAGCACCTGAAACAGTCCCGATTGAGAAAGCTGCGACTACGATTGCCAAACCAAAGGCAAAAGCAATTCCAAGGTGTCCAAGACCATCAAGACCATTTCCAAAAACAACAGCTCCTGTTCCGATGAACACAAGCATGAACGTACCGATTAACTCAGCAACAAATTTTTTCATTTTCTTTCTCCTTTTTTCAAAAACTAGATACTAGTCTATCAAAAGAAAGAAAAGGTTTCAAGAAAATTGTTTGGAAATTTTCAGGTTTGACTTACTGTCTTTTAATTGAGAGATTCGATAAAAAATACATTCCCTATATAGGAATTATCTGTTACTTATCTCATTAGCATTTAGCAACTTGATATAATCCAGACCCCATTTCTCGACAGCATCTAAAACAACTCTGAATTCCTGCCCCATTTCGGTTAAGCTGTACTCAACTCGTGGTGGAACTTCGGCATAGACCTTTCGTTGAACAATCTTATCCTTTTCTAATTGACGGAGATGACGGGTCAAAATAGTTTGAGTAATTCCAGGCAATAATCTCTGCAATTCTTTAAATCGTTTGGTACCCGTACTCAACTGATAAATGATTACCAGTCCCCATTTCCCCGTTAAAACCCTCTGCGTTGTCGCAAATGGACAAATACCATACTCACTCACTTTATTTGTCATAAAATATCTTCTTTCTATTTTTTTAAAAAAATTTATCTTTTAGTATCAATAAAAGTACTACTTTTGATACTAGCTATCAAAAAAGTGTCTACTTGTTTTTTTGTTTGTAACTGTTACAATTATATCATAAAAAAGAAATGGAGAATATATATGTCAACAAACTTAGAAATTTTCAATGCTTATAACCAAGCTTTAATTGCTGGTGACTTTCCTGGTGTCTTTGAAACGATGGCAGACGATATTGTCTGGCATCAACCTGGTAATCATAGTATATCTGGTTCAGTTGTTGGTA
Source organism: Streptococcus mitis (assembly GCA_963515655.1). GTDB lineage: Bacteria > Bacillota > Bacilli > Lactobacillales > Streptococcaceae > Streptococcus > Streptococcus mitis_DP. The sequence continues at coordinate 11,235 of CAUPZW010000037.1, read as the reverse complement.
AGGACAAGCTAGGAACTCACCTGGCTACATTTGCTGAGAAAACTAATGGAACCTTTAAGGTGGTAACAAATTGGGTTTCTGACAATAAGGATTTAATCGCAGCCAATGTTACTTTTCTTGGAACACGTGCTGATGGTACTGAACTCAATATGAACGGGATTGACCTCTTCCGTATTGAAGACGGAAAAATCAAAGAAGTTTGGCTCTTCTCTTCAGATCAAGCTGAAGAAGATAGCTTTTGGGGATAATTTAAGAGGCCGGGACAAAAAATTTTGATTTTAGGAATTCTTTATTGTAAATTTTTAAAATCGATAGATTAGAAAAAAAGCGAACAAGACAGAATTCTGAGTGTCAGATAACTCTTTTTGTTCGCTTTTTATATTTAAGGTTAGACTTTTGTCCCAGACTCTTTTAATTTACTCTCCCAACTGGGCACTGTAGGCGATAATCTGATCAACTGTGTCAGACAAGAATTGGATGGTATCACGAAGTGGTTTATCTGTTGAAATATCCGCTCCGATAATCATGGCTGACTCAAGTGGTGTCTTGCTACCACCTGATTTGAGGAGATTGAGCCAGTCCTCAGCTCCAGTTTCTGAATGTTTCAGATGAAGGTAACCCGCAGTCGAGATGACTAGTCCTGCTGAGTAGGTGTAACTATACAAGCCCATGTAGTAGTGAGCTTGGCGCATCCAAGTCAAAGCCGCATCATCATCGATTTCAATGGCATCTCCCCAGAAATCCGTCAAGACTTCCTTCATAATACTGTTGAGTTTGCTTGCTCCAAAGGTCTCCCCTTCTTCAATCAATGTATACACCTTACGCTGGAAGGCTGCTTCCAAGAGGTGGGTAATAAAGTTATGGAAGTAGGTGTCTGTCAAGCGGTGAGCCAAAGCGAAGCGTTTTTGACGTGGATCGTCAGATTGGTGCTCCAAGTAGTCACTGAGTAGCAATTCATTGAAGGTTGACGGTGCTTCAACATAGTAGGTAGACATGTGGGCGTTGAAGTAACTTTGGTGGTTGTCAGAAAAGATGAATTGACCAGAATGCCCGATTTCATGAATCAAGGTATAGACATCGCTCAAACGACCTGTCCAGCTCATTAGGACATAAGGGTGCACGCGATATGGATCCGCCGCATAACCACCAGAATCCTTGCCACTGTTAGCAGCAAAGTCCACCCAGCGCTCTTCTTGATAGCGAGCAACTTCCTGACAATATTCTTGTCCCAAAGGTTCTACCGACTTCATGACCAAATCATAGGCGTCGTCAATAGTCACTTCAGGATTGAGGGCACTATCCAAATCCAATTTCCAGTCTGCAAAGGTCATCTTTTCAAGGCCATTCACCTTGGCAACATGCTTGAGGTATCTCTGAGCAACTGGTGCAAAGTCCTTCATGATGAGGTCAATCTGACGGTCAAACATAGCACGGTCCACTTCTTGCTCAGCCAGAAGATAATCAAAGACAGAGTCATATCCCTTCATATCAGCCAAGAGTTTTTCAGACTTAACCTGTGCTAGATAGGCTGCCGCAGCTGTATTCTGGTGCTTACGGAGTCCTTCTGAGAAGGAACGGAATGATTTCTCACGAACCTCAGCGTCCTCATGATTTTGGTAGAAATTTTCATAGGTCACAAAGCTGTTTTTGTAGATCTTGCCATGGGCTTCGAAGTCAGCCATTTCGAAATCCCCAGCTCGCATCTTAGTGTAAATATCCTGTGGACTGTAGAAAACTTCACCGAGATTGGTCAAGGCCTTCTCCACATCAGCCCCTAGATAGTGGGCTTTTTTGATTTTTGCCTGACGAATGGCTGCCGTTAAGTGAGGCAATTCTCCCAAACGGTTCAAGACTTCCTCGTCAGCTTCCACCAAGGCATCGTCAAAGAAGGTCAGAGCTACGCTGGCGTCTGTTTCAAATTCCATCCCAGCTTGGGCAATATTGGCAAATTCGTCATTGCTATAGTCTGTCGTCTGAGGCATAAAACCATAGTTACCAATATGGCTCATCTGAATGTAGATTTGCTCCAATTCCGCAAAGGCCTTTTCAAAATCCTCAAAAGTATGAAGATTACCCTTATAGTCACGGCTAAATTGATTGATGTCTTCGCGAGCCTTCTCGATTGCACGCAAGAAATCTTCACGGTCTTGGTATAGGGCTGTTAAATCCCAAAGTTCCTTCTCTGGAAATTCTGAACGGTGTTTTTGTTCCATTTTCTTCCTCTTATTTCTCTAATTCTAATAAAACACTAAGGGCTGATAAAGCGTAAAGTGGTGCTGTTTCTGCTCGCAAAATACGAGGACCAAGTCCTGCAAGAACAGCTCCTTTTGCTTCAAAACTTTCGATTTCCGCAGGTGATAGGCCACCTTCTGGACCAAAGATAAAGAGCAATTTGGCTCCTTTTTCAAGACCAGTGACTGCTTGTAAAAGTGCAGCGACTTCTCCTTCTTTGGCCGACTCTTCATAAGCTACTACGACGCGGTCAAACTGGTCAAGTTGGGCTAGAAAGTCTGCTTTCCTTTCAAAAAGCTGAATACTTGGAACGATATTACGCTTGCTTTGCTCAGCCGCTCCAAGGGCAATTTTTTCTAGTTTTTCAACCTTTTTACCCAATTTCTTGCCATCCCACTTAGCAACTGACCAGTCTGCAGGAAAGGCCCAAATCTGGCTGGCACCTAGTTCCGTCACTTTTTGAGTGATAAACTCCAGCTTGTCTCCCTTGGGAAATCCAGATGCAATGGTCACTTGAACGGGCAGTTCCACATTGTCAGTTAATTCTTGGACCAACTCAAACTGACGGGCTTCCACATCCATCACGCGCGCCAAGCGCTTAATTCCATCATCAAAGACCAAAGTAACCTCATCATCTTCTTTCAAGCGCATAACCTGAAACATATGCTTGCTGGTTTCCTTGTCCTCGATGGTGACAGGAGAGATTGCACTCCCCTTGACAAAATACTGCTGCATGCTAGCCTCCAATCACACCTGAAATATCCTTAGTTTTTTTGAAAACACAGGCATTCCATTCCCCTTGAACCATGTGAGTTTCGAGGAAAAATCCAGCTGACTCAGCCGACTCGCGCACCATGTCCCACTTGTCCTTGATAATGCCACTCATGATGAGGTAGCCTTCATCCTTGACCAAGCGATAAGCATCATCTGTCAGATGAATGAGGATATCCGCCAAGATATTAGCTACAATCACATCTGCCTCAATCTCAACACCCTTAAGCAAGTCTCCTGGAGCTACATGGATGTTTTCCATGCCAGGGTTGAGCTCAATATTTTCCTGAGCCACACGAACCGCCACATCATCTAGGTCATAGGCAAAGATTTCCTTGGCACCAAGCAGCGAGCTGGCAATAGAGAGAACCCCTGAACCAGTACCCACATCCAGCACCGTTTCGCCACCACGTAGAACCTGCTCCAAGGCAAAGAGGCTCATCTTAGTGGTTGGATGGGTCCCCGTACCAAAAGCCATACCTGGATCCAGCTTGATAATCTTTTCTCCCGCAGTCGCCTCATAGTCTGTCCACGACGGCACGATAGTCAAATCATGAGTGATGCGAGCGGGTTCATAGTATTTCTTCCAGTTGTCTGCCCATTCTTCCTCAGCCAAGGCAGTCGTACCCATTTTTACCTCTCCCAAATCCATAAAATCCGTCAATTCTGCTAGGCGAGCCTGCAAATCTGCTTCAACCACTGCCACATCCACCGTTTCAGGGTAGTAGGCGGTCACAACGATTTCTTCTTGCTGCTCGACCTCTGGGAAAATCTCGCCGAAGCGGTCAACATTTCCCACATAGTCCATGCTATCTTCGATTGCGACTCCTTGCGCTCCCAGCTCAATCAGGAGGTTAGAGACTAGCTCCTCTCCCTCACGCTTCACTGTAACTTTTAACTCTTGCCATGTTTCCATCATTAAGATACCAAGCCCGTAAAACACACAACCAAAACAAAATAGGAAATTCTCTGAAGACGTTTGTATCTAAGAGAAGTTTATCTTTTTGGTACCGTGTTTAGGGCGGGTTCAGTTTAGAAATGTAACCGAACCATCCTTTCTAATCACTTACTTTTAAATAATCCCTCAATCTCCCCTGGAGCTGAGGCACAGCTTGTTTAGACTTCAAAAATTCCTCAATAGGCATCAGTTTATAGGCCTGTCCTTCATCCCCAAAGGTAATATTATCAAATTGTTCTTGTCTTAGCTGACCAACCATAAAGACCGATTGCTTGCCTTCAAAGATTACGCTAGGATAAATTTTGCCCCAAAGCAAACAATCTTCATTTAAATGAATTCCCAGTTCCTCATAAACTTCACGCGCTACGCACTCGAAAGGGCTTTCGTCCCCTTCACGACCACCACCTGGCAACTCCCACATGTTGGGACAAGGAATATCGTCCTTGTCATCACGTAAGATAGTCAAGACCTTATCCCCACAAATCAAGGCAATCTTAGATCCTGTAAAATCAGAAATTTCTAGTTCCATATTAGACTCCTTCGGTTAATTCCTTTTCCAGCTCGGCTAACCAGTTTTGATAATAGCATTTCTCGTCCCTCAACATCCGACTGCTATTCATTTTATGTCTAGCAATCTTCATAGCCTTGTGAGTTTGAACTACATCTTTCTTTACCTTAAATTGATACCAAGCTTGAATGACCTGCATATCTGCTGTTTTTATAGATAGAAAGGATTTGACCCCTCGAATACTTGCATATTCTTCCGCTTTCTTATTATCTCCTTCCATCAGAGCAACTTGAAAAAGGTATAATTGAGAACTAGTTTTAGACATTGGATTATCTGTTTTCTCTAACACAGACTGAAACTGTTGCTTTGCAAGCTCTATATTATCATCCAATATGAATACCAACCCCTGAAGAGTCTGAACACTTTCTGCAAAACTCCCTCTCACATCCTCATCAACAGACATGGCAAAGTCTTTTAAATCATATTCTTGAGGAGCTAGCAAGGTCTGGGCAGAATGCCTCAACATCAGGTAGGCATATTTCGTATTTTCAGGGTGTTGTAGCAATTCCCAAATTTTTGCGCCATCAGTGATGCCGACTGGCAAAATGTTATTTAGGAAGAAAGATAAATTAAGAAAAATCCAAGTCCCTGCAAAATACCAGCTTCTTGTCAAAAATCCAAACACTATCGCCAATAATATCAAGCTGAGATGAACCATCAAGCCTCCTGAAAGCATCAGGATGATTCTTTGATCGCTTTCATCCTCTTTTAAACCAATGTATTGAGCACCAACACTTTTCAGAATGGCTGTTCTACTAAGATGAAACCTGCCTAACTTTTTGGTCAAAATAAAATGTCCTAATCCAAAAGCCACCAGACGATAGCCTGTCAAGTGACCACAAAAAGCATGTCCCAGCTCATGAAGAATAAAGATTAAATACATACTTAGAAGAGCGAAGGCATAACCAAAAGTAAAGACTAAAACTGCGGAATACCCCAACTCTGCAAATGCGATTGTTCCACAAGCAAAAGCTAGCATAATAAAGACAACAGCTAGCACATAAACCAAATAAGTCCCGATTTTCTTCATAACATCTCCAACCAACTCCTAGTATCTTGGATAAGGATAAAATTCTCCCTCTTCCAAGTCAACTTTTCCTTCTTCAAAGACTTCTTGGTTCCATTCCATGACGAATTCTTCTGCTTCTGGGTCTTCTAAAAAGTCCATGAGGGCATCTAGCCCAACCTCGGCAGTATCTTTAAGGAACAGCGCAAAGTAAGCTAAAAATTCGCGAGAAAATCCTTTTTTAGGCAGATAAGGAATGACAGTCAAATAGTCTTCCTCATTGACGCTTGACTTAGCAGGATTGTAAAAAAGCACTGCTTCTTCAAAGAGGATGTCGTCTGATGAAACCTCTCCGTCTTCATCCACCATCTCCACACCTGCAGCATTTTGCGCTTCTAGCAAAAAACTCACTTCAACTGCGTGGTTGCGTTTGTCCCAACTAATCTCAAAGTCAAAGGGAAAGTTCTTCTCCAACTCTTCCTCTAAAACATCTAAAAATCCATATGTTGCCATTTTGTCCTCTTTCTATGCGACTCTTTAATCGCCCCGATTACTCGGAAATATGCTAAAATAGATACTACCATCTTACCACAAAATTATTTTATGTTCTAATTATACCATATTGCCTCATTTAAACCCTTGGTATCAGTGATTTTCTTAAACGGTTGATTTCCTTATTTTTTCCAAAAACTCAACACAAAAAGCCCTCGAAAGGGCTAGCAAATCTATAGAATCAATAGATAAGTAACTAGCACAATTAGATGTGCTTTTTTATTGACCACTCCCACGATACCACACTTAATCTTATGCTTGAATTTTCTTATCTGCAATAGCGTCTGTCAAAGTCTGAGAAAAGTTAAGTCCCATTTCTCGTCCCAACTTATCTGCCCATCTTGGTATGGTCAAGGTCTTTTTAATTGGTTCCTGACTTCCTAAGTACTCTGACACATCAACAGATACCATAGAAATAAAAGATTTATCAAGGTCATAGGTTGACACGAAATCTTCATCATCTTTAAAAGGATCATTATCAATTAAAGACAAACTATTGATATCTGACGGCTGGGGCAAATCTCCATCACTCTCTATCAAATCTGCGACAGTTATGCCTAACCACTCTGAACCCATAGCCAGAGCCTCAGAAATCCCCTCTCCTTGTGTAGCTGAGTATTCAAAATCCGGGAAATGGACAAAATAAGTCGCTTCTGCTCCATCTGTATCGTCATAATAAAATAAAGCTGGATACGTAACTAACATCTCACTACCTCCATATCAAAAAGCAGGGGCTGAATTTTACAACCCAGCTTGCTTTCTTATCCCTCTTTCAGTGTACTTATTCAGCTCACCATGAGGGATTGTGATAGGTCTTTCCCCTTGCTTCTCCATTTTAATATGGGAGCCTTTACCGCCTTTGGTCTTTATCCAACCATGAGCCGTAAGGAGTTTAACCATCTCTTTTTGTGTCATAGGCATAGCGCTTTTACCTCCTGACAACACTATTATAACACGTGCTACACGTATTGTAAAGTAGTAATACTTATTATTCTCTTATACATAAAAGCCCCTAGATGTGGTTCTAAGGGAAGCCTTATATAAACGGATAGGCAGAACTATCAGAGTTCCTGCTTTTCTCGACCCACTAGAAATGGCGCGATTCAATCTCAACATTACTTATACTCTCTTCATTAAAAAATGATTATCACCCAAAATTATATTACGATTTTTATAAAAGACTAGCAAAAACTACTAAATCAATACATTCGGCAGACGAGAAACTTGCATTGTCAGATAAACTGTTTTATCATTTACCATACTTTATTCATTAGTAATATCACTTGATTTGAAGTATAATATTGGAAAGGAAATCAGTAATGAATTTAGAACCATATTTAGGAAAAGAAATTAGAGTTGTTTTTGTTGACAGGCAAATTTTAGAGGGTCATTGTAATAGCTTTACAGGGAAACTTGATACGGAAGATGAACTCTATGATGAAATTACAATAAGAACAGATAAATATCCATATGTTGGATTTAATGAATCTGAAATCGCATCAATAGAGTTAACTCAAGACGGTATTACAAAATAACAGGAGTTGTTTATCATGAATAAAACTAAAAAAGAGAATTTAATTTTCATTGATGGTTGGGAGCATGTGCATTGCCCTGTATGTGGAACTTTAGTAGAAACTTATGATATTTGCGATGTTTGTCGTTGGCAAAATACGGGAGCATTTAATATCGATGGCGGTACAAATAAAATGACGCTTGCTGAAGCGAAAATGGCTTATAAAAGGAAGAACGACATGAATGAATCACAAAAGACTTGGGAAATTAACGGGGAAATATGGCTACATTGCCCTGTTTGCGGAACTGAAGTTATGGACTACGATATCTGTGACGTCTGTCATTGGCAAAATACAGGTATTATAAATATAGACGGTGGTCCAAATAAGATGACTCTAGCTGAAGCCAAAGAAGCTTACGCAAGGAGAAAAATCGTAAAAATTCGAGAATTTGATACAGTGTTGTTAAAAAACGGTCAAACGGCGACAATTGTCGAAAAGTTAAGTGAAGATACTTTTATTGCTGATATAGGTGATTCACCCAAAGACTGGGATACCATAACAATCACAATCAATGATATTGAAAAAGTAGTGTATTGAAATAGCTAATATATTTGTATAGTATTGGGAGTAACCTTAAATGAATAAGACTATAAAAAAGAATATAATAATGATTGACGGATGGGAACATGTGCATTGCCCCGTATGTGGAAATTTAGTAGAAACATATGATATTTGCGATGTTTGTCATTGGCAAAATACAGGAGCATTTAATATCGATGGCGGTCCAAATAAAATGACCCTTGCGGAGGCTAAAGAAGCTTATGTTAATGGAATTCCAATAATATAATAGACTATAGTACTACGAAAGGAGAGACTGATGGAACTTAGAAGATTTAATAACAAGGTTGTCAGAATCACCGATATTGATGGCCAAATATTTGAAGGTGTAGCTCTTTACGAAGACAAAGATGTCCACGATGAAGAACTTGATGGGTTATCCGTTAATTCTGGAACCAGGTGGACTAAACTCTTTGAAGATGAAATCAAGAAAGTTGAAATTATTAGCCAAGATCAAATGGAGTAAAAACTCCTTCGAATAGATATCCACTATTTCACTTTTCAACCATGTTTATAATTTCTTTTAAGCTTGGTTTCGTTTTTCTAATTCTATCCCATGACCTCATTTTTAAAAAAATCCCTAAATAGATGCCATTTATCTTTGGTAATTCGTTAGAAAGATTGTATTTCTCTCTAATCTCATCTTTATGACTTTCTACAAATTTGCTACGAGGTAAGCAATAAAAAATACCTTCCCCAAAATAACTTAAATCTTCATCAGATAGTTCAATAAGCTCTTCAGGTTTTACAAAAATCGCTCTATTAACTCTATCTTTGCCACTGGCAAAGGCTTTCTCCACAAATCTTTTATCTAGTCCCATCTTTATTTAACTCTCTCAAATTGTTTTAGTTCCAGAACAGTCAATTCTTTAAATTCTTTTCCTGTTTCGTTTAAATATTTGTTAATTTTTCCAAGATTGTATTTCATAGGTGCTGGTTTCACTCCATTTGGTAAACCAACTAGTCCGTCAAGTTCCATAAATGACTTATTTTCAAGTAGCTTTGAATTTGAAGTATTCATCTAGTTCCATTTTCTCCTTTTCAAATATTGCTATCTAATTTTATATCTACTATGTACTTTATCAAGAAAACTTCCTAACTTGGTAATCCCATTCTTTCCATTCCTTATCACCTCTCTTTTCATTATAGTACACGCAATAACATTTAGCAATATTATTTCTCAAGTCAGCAATTCCACTTCTTTAGGCTCAACTATCCTATTTTGAGTTTTAAGGAAAATCAATTCTCTCATGCTGATACCTCTCCTCATCAAATTAAATAGTCAGAAAAATTCTATCTCACACCCTGAATATTACAAAACCATTGAAATATCACAACTAATAGGCTAGAATGGACATAGTAAGATATATTAGATGAGTTATTCTACTCAAAAAATATGAAACTAAAATCCACGTTAGAAAGGACTGCTATGCCAGACAATCTCGCGCTTCGCATGCGCCCTAAAACCATCGACCAGGTCATTGGTCAGGAACATCTGGTCGGGACTGGAAAAATCATTCGTCGCATGGTGGAAGCCAACCGCCTGTCCTCCATGATTCTTTATGGACCTCCTGGAATCGGCAAAACCAGTATTGCCTCTGCCATCGCTGGGACGACCAAGTATGCCTTTCGAACTTTCAATGCGACAGTTGATAGTAAAAAAAGACTCCAAGAAATAGCTGAAGAGGCGAAATTCTCTGGTGGTCTCGTCCTATTACTAGACGAGATTCATAGACTAGATAAAACCAAGCAAGACTTCCTCCTGCCACTCTTAGAAAGTGGACTGGTCATCATGATTGGGGCTACAACTGAAAATCCTTTCTTTTCTGTCACTCCTGCCATTCGTAGCCGAGTTCAAATTTTTGAGTTGGAACCTCTGTCTAACCAAGACGTCAAAGAGGCTCTTCAGATAGCTCTAAATAACCCTGAACGTGGTTTTGATTTTCCAGTAGAACTAGATGAGGATGCGCTGGATTTCATTGCTACTTCTACAAACGGAGACCTTCGCTCTGCCTTCAACTCACTGGACTTGGCTGTTCTCTCTACCCCTGAGAATGACGAGGGCATTCGCCATATCACCCTAGACATCATGGAAAATAGTCTTCAGAGAAGCTACATCACTATGGACAAGGATGGAGATGGACACTACGATGTCCTCTCAGCCCTGCAAAAATCTATCCGTGGCTCGGATGTAGATGCTAGTCTTCACTATGCTGCTCGCTTGATTGAGGCTGGGGATTTGCCTAGTCTAGCGCGCCGCTTGACCGTTATCGCCTATGAAGATATCGGTTTGGCCAATCCTGAAGCCCAGATTCATACCGTGACTGCTCTGGATGCTGCCCAGAAGATTGGGTTCCCAGAAGCCCGCATTCTCATTGCCAATGTCGTGATTGATTTAGCCCTTTCTCCAAAATCCAATTCAGCATACGTGGCTATGGACAAGGCACTTGCCGACCTCAAAACATCAGGACATTTGCCTATTCCGCGCCACCTGCGTGATGGTCACTACAGTGGGAGAAAGGAACTGGGGAATGCCCAAGACTACCTCTATCCACACAACTATCCTGGAAATTGGGTCAAGCAAGACTATCTGCCAGAAAAAATTCGCAATCATCACTATTTCCAAGCAGAAGATACTGGTAAATATGAACGGGCTTTGGCTCAAAGAAAGGAAGCTATCGACCGTTTGCGAAAAATCTGAAATCCTTTTCAAAAAATTGCACTTTCCTCTTGATTTTTTTTGAAAAAGTGGTATCATATAAACATAGAAACGCTGTGGTGTACGACTTCACACTTAAGTGTTGACCGACTATTTTTTGTATTATTAGGGAAACAAAAGTCTTCTAACAGCATGTAGGCCGTCTCACACGGAAACAGCTTCAGTTAGAGCGAGTTGCCCACCTGCTTAATTGCGCGGGTTCAATACAAACCGTGAAGTTTCGGCACCAATACAGCTTTTTATTTGCCTCCTTAGCTCAGCTGGCAGAGCAGCGGACTCTTAATCCGTGGGTCACAG
>CAUPZW010000036.1:0-16656 GCA_963515655.1 Streptococcus mitis | reverse complement strand
GGTTGATTTTTTACAAGGGGACGGGTGAATATTATCTGGACTTGTCGGAAATTCTCTTCTTTGAGACGGAAGGTAGCAAGATTTATGCCCATACCCAGAAAGATGCCTACGAGGTTCGGCTTAAACTCTATGAGTTAGAGGCTATCCTTCCTCGCTATTTTAGTCGGGTATCCAAGTCAACTATTGCTAATATCCGTCAGGTTTACTCGGTGGACAAGTCCTTTTCAGGAACGGGCACTATTTCCTTTTATCAGACCCACAAGGAGGTTCATGTCTCACGACATTACCAATCCCTCCTAAAAGAAAATCTAAGAAACATGAGGTAAGAAGATGAAAAAGAAAGCATTTGGTATTGTGTTGCTTATTTTGGCGGCTTTAGTATTATTACAGGGGAATTTTGGAATCCCTTCTCTGGGAGGGGACATTTGGCCCTTGATTGGTATTGCTTTTTTTGCCTACCAATCAGTCGGAGCTTTGTTGCGTCGCCACTTAACTTCAGCTTCTTTTACAGCTCTAGTAGCCTTAATGATTGCTAACCACTTTTATGACATTTTACCGATTCCAAATCAGTCATTGTTCTGGGCTAGTATTTTAATCGTAATGGGTGTCAGCGCACTCACTCATTCTAACAGGACTTGGAACGGGAAAAAATGGTGGTATGATGGTAAAAAGACCATTCTAACAGATAAGGAAGTTGCTTTTGGTACAGGGACTTTCTACAAGCAAGACCAAGAATTGGTAGAAGACCAAGTTGAAGTTGGTTTTGGCAATGCCAAGATATATTATGACAATGCAGAGATTTTAGGAGATAGCGCAACCCTGAAAGTGGAAGTTGGTTTTGGCAATGCAGTTATCTATGTTCCCCAACATTGGAGAGTTGATTTGAAGGTGGAAACTTTCTGTGGTGTAGCCAAGTCAGATACTTCTCTAGCCCCAACCAGCAAAACCTTGATTATCCGTGGAGATGTGGCTTTTGGGAAATTGGGAATTGTTTACGTTAAATAAAAAAATCTTCCAATTCCCTTGCAAAAATGGAAAAAGTGTGATAACATAGTACGGTATGTGGTGCTAGCACATCCGCTATATTAGATCTAATAGGAGGAAAACACAATGGCTAAAGTATGTTACTTTACAGGTCGTAAGACTGTATCAGGAAACAACCGTTCACACGCGATGAACCAAACAAAACGTGCCGTAAAACCAAACCTTCAAAAAGTTACTGTTCTTATCGATGGTAAACCTAAAAAAGTTTGGGCTTCAGCTCGTGCTTTGAAATCAGGTAAAGTTGAACGCGTTTAATAATAAAAGTAAAGGAGACCTTAGGGTCTTTTTTCTTTTATTACGGGTATAACATCATTTGAATAATAGAGTAAATATCCGCTGAGACAGTATTCTGCTTTTACACTTGGGCTGAAATATGATAAAATAGAGTATCAACTAGTTGAGGTAAAAAAAATGACTGTAAAAATTAATACAAAAGATGGTCAAATCGAACTAACAGATGAAGTGATTGCAACCGTCGTAGGTGGAGCAGCAACTGAGATTTTTGGTGTGGTCGGTATGGCTAGTAAAAATGCCCTCAAAGATAATTTCCAAGCCCTTCTAGGTAAGGAAAATTATTCTAAAGGTGTCGTCGTAAAGGCGACCGAAGATGGCAGTATTGCAGTTGATGTATATACCGTGTTGAGCTACGGAACAAAGATTAGCGAAGTGTCAAAAAACATTCAAGAGCGTGTTCGTTTTAGTTTGGAAAACCAACTTGGAATTACTGCTCAGACTGTAAATGTCTACATTCAAAATATCAAAGTTGTAGGAGAATAACCGTGTCAAAAATTACTACTAGCTTATTTCAAGAAATGGTGCAGGCTGCATCAACTCGCTTGAATAAGCAAGCTGAATATGTCAATTCATTAAACGTTTTTCCAGTTCCAGATGGAGATACTGGGACAAATATGGGAATGACCATTGAAAATGGTGCCAAAGAAGTTGCCGACAAGCCAGCTTCTACAGTTGGAGAAGTAGCGAGCATTCTTGCTAAAGGTCTTTTGATGGGTGCGCGTGGGAACTCAGGAGTTATTACGTCTCAGCTTTTCCGTGGATTTTCACAAGCCATCAAGGATAAAGACGAGTTAACAGGTCAAGACTTGGCCCTTGCCTTCCAATCAGGTGTGGAAGTTGCCTATAAGGCAGTGATGAAACCTGTTGAAGGAACGATTTTGACAGTTTCTCGTGGTGCTGCTATCGGTGCTAAGAAAAAAGCTGAGCAAACAGATGACGCTGTTGAAGTCATGCGCGCAGCCGTGGAAGGTGCTAAAACAGCTCTTGCTAAAACGCCAGACATGCTTCCTGTCCTGAAGGAAGTTGGCGTTGTAGACTCAGGTGGTCAAGGATTGGTCTTTATCTACGAAGGTTTCCTTTCTGCCCTTACTGGCGAATATATTGCATCTGAGGACTTTGTAGCGACACCTGCCAACATGAGTGAGATGATCAATGCAGAGCATCATAAGTCTGTGGCTGGTCATGTAGCGACTGAGGACATCACCTTTGGTTACTGTACTGAAATCATGGTAGCTCTCAAACAAGGTCCAACCTATGCTAAAGATTTTGACTACGATGAATTCCGTAACTACTTGAATGAACTTGGAGATTCTCTCCTCGTTGTTAACGATGATGAAATTGTCAAAGTCCATGTCCATACAGAAGATCCAGGACTTGTTATGCAAGAAGGTCTCAAATATGGTAGCTTGGTCAAGGTAAAAGTTGACAATATGCGTAACCAACACGAAGCACAGGTTGAGAAAGAAGCTGCTCAAGTTAGCAAACCGGCTGAAGAAAAAGAGTATGCTTTGATTGCTGTGGTGGCTGGTAAAGGTCTAGCAGATATCTTCCGTTCTCAAGGTGTGGATTATGTTATCGAGGGCGGTCAAACCATGAACCCTTCAACAGAAGACTTTATCAAGGCTGTTGAACAGGTCAACGCTCGTAACATCATCTTCCTGCCAAACAACAAGAATATTTTCATGGCAGCTCAATCTGCAGCAGAAGTTTTGGAACAACCAGCAGTAGTGGTGGAAGCTCGTACTTTGCCACAAGGTTTGACAAGTCTTCTTGCCTTTGATCCAAGTAAGTCTATCGAAGAAAACCAAGAGCGTATGACTGCTGCTCTTAGCGATGTCGTTAGCGGAAGCGTCACAACAGCCGTTCGTGATACAACCATTGATGGCTTAGAAATCCATGAAAATGATAATCTTGGTATGGTGGATGGGAAAATTCTCGTGTCAAACCCTGACATGCACCAAACCTTGACAGAAACCTTGAAACATATGTTGGATGAAGACAGTGAAATCGTAACCTTCTATGTCGGTGAAGACGGAAGCGAAGAACTTGCTAATGAAATTGCCCAAGAAATCGCAGAAGAATTCGAAGACGTTGAAGTCGAGATTCACCAAGGCCAACAACCAGTTTACCCATACCTATTTAGTGTGGAATAAGATTAATGAAGGACTGAGAAATCAGTTCTTTTTTATTTGATAGTAAATGAAATCGGTATCTTTTTTAATAAAAACAAAAATAACATTCATAAATAAACGTTAAAATAGAAAATTCAGAAAATTTCTTCTTTTCTCTTGAAAAATCTTGAAAAAATGGTATGATAGTAACAAGTTATTTTTAAGAGAAGAGAAAGGGGAACAATGGAGAAAATCAGTTTAGAATCTCCTAAGACGGGGTCGGACCTAGTTTTGGAAACACTTCGTGATTTAGGAATTGATACCATCTTTGGTTATCCTGGTGGTGCTGTCTTGCCTTTTTATGATGCGATATATAATTTTAAAGGCATTCGCCACATTCTAGGGCGCCATGAGCAAGGTTGTTTGCATGGAGCTGAAGGTTATGCTAAATCAACTGGAAAGTTGGGTGTTGCCGTCGTCACTAGCGGACCGGGAGCAACAAATGCCATTACAGGGATTGCGGATGCCATGAGCGATAGCGTTCCCCTTTTGGTCTTTACAGGTCAGGTGGCGCGAGCAGGGATTGGGAAGGATGCCTTTCAGGAGGCAGACATCGTGGGAATTACCATGCCAATCACTAAGTACAATTACCAAGTTCGTGAGACAGCTGATATCCCTCGAATTATTACGGAAGCTGTCCATATCGCAACTACAGGCCGTCCAGGGCCAGTCGTCATTGACCTACCTAAAGACGTATCTGCTTTAGAAACGGACTTCATCTATTCACCAGAAGTGAACCTACCAAGCTATCAACCAACTCTTGAGCCAAATGATATGCAAATCAAGAAAATCTTGAAGCAATTATCCAAGGCTAAAAAGCCAGTCTTGCTAGCTGGTGGTGGGATTAGTTATGCTGAAGCAGCTGCAGAATTAAATGAATTTGCAGAACGCTATCAAATTCCAGTGGTAACCAGTCTTTTGGGACAAGGAACGATTGCAACGAGTCACCCACTCTTCCTTGGAATGGGAGGCATGCACGGGTCATTCGCAGCTAATATTGCCATGACAGAAGCTGACTTTATGATTAGTATTGGTTGCCGTTTTGATGACCGCTTGACGGGTAATCCTAAGACTTTTGCTAAGAATGCTAAGGTTGCTCATATTGATATTGACCCAGCCGAGATTGGCAAGATTATCAGTGCAGATATTCCTGTGGTTGGAGATGCTAAGAAAGCCTTGCAAATGTTGCTTGCTGAACCAACAGTTCATAACAATACTGAGAAATGGATTGAGAAAGTTACTAAAGACAAGAACCGCGTTCGTTCTTATGATAAGAAAGAACGTGTGGTTCAACCGCAAGCTGTTATTGAACGAATTGGTGAATTGACGAATGGAGATGCCATTGTGGTAACAGATGTTGGTCAACACCAAATGTGGACAGCCCAGTATTATCCCTACCAAAATGAACGTCAGTTAGTGACTTCAGGTGGTTTGGGAACAATGGGATTTGGAATTCCAGCAGCAATTGGAGCTAAAATTGCTAACCCAGATAAGGAAGTTGTCTTGTTTGTTGGAGATGGTGGTTTCCAAATGACTAACCAGGAATTGGCTATTTTGAACATTTACAAGGTGCCAATCAAGGTGGTTATGCTGAACAATCACTCACTTGGAATGGTTCGCCAGTGGCAGGAATCCTTCTATGAAGGTAGAACATCAGAGTCAGTCTTTGATACCCTTCCTGATTTCCAATTGATGGCGCAGGCTTATGGCATTAAAAACTATAAGTTTGATAATCCTGAGACCTTGGATCAAGATCTTGAAGTCATTACGGAGAATGTTCCTATGCTAATCGAGGTAGATATTTCTCGTAAGGAACAGGTGTTACCAATGGTACCAGCTGGTAAGAGTAATCATGAGATGTTGGGGGTGAAGTTCCATGCGTAGAATGTTAACAGCAAAACTACAAAATCGATCAGGAGTCCTCAATCGCTTTACAGGTGTCCTATCTCGTCGTCAGGTTAATATCGAAAGCATCTCTGTTGGAGCGACAGAAGATCCGAATGTATCACGCATCACCATTATTATTGATGTAGCTTCACATGATGAAGTGGAGCAAATCATCAAGCAACTCAATCGTCAGATTGATGTGATTCGCATTCGTGATATTACAGACAAGCCTCATTTGGAGCGCGAGGTGATTTTGGTTAAGATGTCAGCGCCAGCTGAGAAGCGAGCTGAGATTCTAGCGATTATTCAACCTTTCCGTGCAACAGTTGTAGACGTAGCACCAAGCTCGATTACCATTCAGATGACAGGAAATGCTGAAAAGAGTGAAGCTCTATTGAGAGTTATTCGACCATATGGTATTCGTAATATTGCTCGAACTGGTGCAACTGGATTTACCCGTGATTAAAAATCCAACTTAAATTTGTTAAACCGGCCTAAAAGGTAATAAATAATAGAAAAGAGAGAAAAAACTATGGCAGTTCAAATGGAATACGAAAAAGATGTTAAAGTAGCAGCACTTGACGGTAAAAAAATCGCCGTTATCGGTTATGGTTCGCAAGGACATGCGCATGCTCAAAACTTGCGTGATTCAGGTCATGATGTCATTATCGGTGTACGTCCAGGTAAATCTTTTGATAAAGCAAAAGAAGATGGATTTGACACTTACACAGTATCAGAAGCAACTAAATTGGCTGACGTTATCATGATTTTGGCACCAGACGAAATCCAACAAGAATTGTACGAAGCAGAAATCGCTCCAAACTTGGAAGCTGGAAATGCAGTTGGATTTGCTCATGGTTTCAATATCCACTTTGAGTTTATCAAAGTTCCTGCGGATGTAGATGTCTTCATGTGTGCTCCTAAAGGACCAGGACACTTGGTACGTCGTACTTATGAAGAAGGATTTGGTGTTCCAGCTCTTTACGCAGTATATCAAGATGCAACAGGAAATGCTAAAAACATTGCTATGGACTGGTGTAAAGGTGTTGGAGCAGCTCGTGTAGGTCTTCTTGAAACAACTTACAAAGAAGAAACTGAAGAAGATTTGTTTGGTGAACAAGCTGTACTTTGTGGTGGTTTGACTGCCCTTATCGAAGCAGGTTTCGAAGTCTTGACAGAAGCAGGTTACGCTCCAGAATTGGCTTACTTTGAAGTTCTTCACGAAATGAAATTGATCGTTGATTTGATCTACGAAGGTGGATTCAAGAAAATGCGTCAATCAATTTCAAACACTGCTGAGTACGGTGACTATGTATCAGGTCCACGTGTAATCACTGAACAAGTTAAAGAAAACATGAAAGCTGTCTTGGCAGACATCCAAAATGGTAAATTTGCAAATGACTTTGTAAATGACTACAAAGCTGGACGTCCAAAATTGACTGCTTACCGCGAACAAGCAGCTAACCTTGAAATTGAAAAAGTTGGTGCAGAATTGCGTAAAGCAATGCCTTTCGTTGGTAAAAACGACGATGATGCATTTAAAATCTATAACTAATTGATAGAAATTAAGGTGAAGGCGAGTTGGGGGACTAACTCGCTTTTATAATCAATTCATCTCTCTTTTTAAGAGGATGGATTGAGATAATACTCAATGAAAATCAAAGAGCAAACTAGGAAGCTAGCCGTAGGCTGTACTTGAGTACGGCAAGGTGAAGCTGACGTGGTTTGAATTTGATTTTCGAAGAGTATAAGTATGAAATAGTCTAGGAGAAAAAGATGTTAAGTTCAAAAGATATCATCAAGGCTCATAAAGTCTTGAACGGTGTGGTTGTGAATACCCCACTGGATTACGACCATTATTTATCGGAGAAGTATGGTGCTAAGATTTATTTGAAAAAAGAAAATGCCCAGCGTGTTCGTTCTTTTAAGATCCGTGGTGCTTATTATGCCATTTCCCAGCTCAGCAAGGAAGAGCGTGAACGTGGGGTAGTCTGCGCTTCTGCGGGAAATCATGCGCAGGGAGTAGCCTATACTTGTAATGAAATGAAGATTCCTGCTACTATTTTTATGCCCATTACCACTCCGCAACAAAAGATTGGTCAAGTTCGCTTTTTTGGTGGGGATTTCGTAACCATTAAACTAGTTGGAGATACCTTTGATGCCTCAGCTAAAGCAGCTCAAGAATTTACAGTTTCTGAAAATCGTACCTTTATTGATCCATTTGATGATGCCCATGTTCAAGCTGGTCAAGGGACCGTTGCTTATGAGATTTTAGAAGAAGCTCGAAAAGAATCGATTGATTTTGATGCTGTCTTGGTTCCTGTTGGAGGTGGCGGTCTTATTGCTGGGGTTTCTACCTATATCAAGGAAACAAGTCCAGAGATTGAAGTCATTGGGGTAGAGGCTAATGGGGCACGTTCCATGAAGGCTGCCTTTGAAGCTGGTGGGCCTGTCAAACTCAAAGAAATTGACAAATTTGCGGATGGGATTGCTGTACAAAAGGTAGGTCAGTTGACCTATGAGGCAACTCGTCAACATGTTCAAACTTTGGTAGGTGTCGATGAGGGATTGATTTCTGAAACTTTGATTGATCTCTACTCTAAGCAAGGGATTGTTGCAGAGCCTGCTGGAGCAGCTAGTATCGCCTCTCTAGAGGTTTTAGCTGAATATATCAAGGGGAAAACCATTTGTTGTATCATTTCTGGAGGAAATAATGATATCAACCGTATGCCAGAAATGGAAGAACGTGCCTTGATTTATGATGGCATCAAGCATTACTTTGTGGTCAATTTTCCACAGCGTCCAGGAGCTTTGCGTGAGTTTGTAAATGATATCTTGGGGCCAAATGATGATATCACACGTTTTGAGTATATCAAACGAGCTAGCAAGGGTACAGGGCCTGTATTGATTGGGATTGCCTTAGCAGATAAGCATGATTATGCAGGTTTGATCCGTAGAATGGAAGGTTTTGATCCAGCTTATATTAACTTAAATGGTAATGAAACGCTCTATAATATGCTTGTCTGAGGACTAATAAAAAAATATCATATTATTTGCACAACTGATGTATAGGTGTTATAATGAGGGTGAAGAAAGGGGGCGATTCCTATGGACTTAGGAAATCTATCGTGCTATTTCTACTACAACTCACTATAGCACCTATTATTTTTTATTTCAGCTTATAATAATAAAGAAGAATGACTTGTTATATATAGGGTTATTTTTTAGAATACCATATTTTATATATCTAATTTTAAGTTTGATTAAATATAATAGGAATTAGAAAAAATAATCAATGCTTATAAGGTAGATTTGGTGAGTTGATTGAATATAGTATATGATAGCAGTAATATGAGGCGAGTAGAACATTTGGAATACTAGGAAGTGCTATTCTAAATGCTGATTGTAATAGCGGTGTGTTATAAGAATATGCAAAATTTGATGAGATAAGTCAATTGTACCGGTTAAAAAAGTTAAATAGTAACAGGAAGGGAACCAAAGGAAATAGAAAGGATAAAATAGATATGAGATAGTCCGAAAAGGAAGATTCTCTTTGACAACCTTATAGATTAAAATGAAGATGTAGAATATGACTCCTGTTTATCCTATTGAGAAACTGGTATTTTTTCTCGATGAATATTTTTGCGAATTTAAAGTTTAATAATTCAATTGTTTTTGGGGCGCTTACTAATGGGTTATAGCAACTAAAAACCTATATATTATCGGCTTTAAAAAAGAAGTAAGAAAAAACTAAATCATTTATTTTATTGAATATATGTTTTTTTATTGACAAAAGACATAAAAACGTATAGAATAATATATCGTAAAGAAGAAAATAGGAGAAGAACATGGCTAAGTCAAACTTTGAAAAAGTAGAATCAGTTGTTGGCTGGGTTCGTGATAAGAAAATCACAGGCTACCGTATCTCTAAAGAAACGAATGCGCGTGAAATGTCTATCATTGCTCTAGCGCAGGGTCGTGCGAAAGTAAAAAATATTTCATTTGAAACAGCTCTAGGTTTAATTGATTTCTATGAAAAAAATCATGAAAAATTTGAAGATTAATCTTTGGATAATGGTGGATTCTTGAGTAGAGTCTGCCTTTTCATTTTGACCAAGCAAAAAGACTGCACGATTGATGCAGCCTTTTCTTTTTATTTGAGATAGCGTTGAAGGAACTCTTTTGTTCGGTCTTCTTTAGGATTGGTGAAGAGGTCTTCTGGTTTTCCTTCTTCAGCAATGACACCCTTATCCATAAAGATAACACGGTGAGAGACATCACGAGCGAATTCCATTTCGTGAGTCACTACAATCATAGTCAAGCCTTCTTGGGCCAGTTCCTGCATGATTTTAAGGACTTCTCCAACCATTTCTGGATCGAGAGCTGATGTTGGTTCATCAAAGAGAATAGCGTCTGGATTCATGGAGAGGGCACGAGCGATGGCCACACGTTGTTTTTGACCACCTGAGAGTTGTTTTGGTTTGGCTTGCCAGTAGCGTTCTCCTATGCCGACTTTTTCAAGGTTTTCTTTGGCAATCTTTTCAGCTTCTGTGCGTTCACGTTTAAGGACTGTTGTCTGAGCGACTATTGTGTTTTCAAGAACGTTGAGATTTTCAAAGAGGTTAAAGGATTGGAAAACCATTCCCAACTTTTCACGGTATTGCGTGAGGTCGTAGCCTTTTTCGAGGACGTTTTGTCCATGATAAAGGATTTGTCCATCAGTTGGTGTTTCAAGTAGGTTAATGGAGCGTAGGAAGGTCGATTTCCCGCTTCCAGAGCTTCCGATGATAGAGATGACCTCTCCCTTGTGGACAGTGAGAGAAATGTCTTTTAGCACTTCGTTTTGTCCGTAGGATTTTTTGAGGTGTTTAATTTCAAGGATTGCTTGGGTCATTATTTCAAATCCTCCGTTTGCATTTGGTTAGCACCTGTAGTATAGGTATCCATGTCCATTCGGCGCTCGATGAAGCGTAGGATACGTGTTACGGTGAAGGTGAGGACAAAGTAAATCACGGCGATGATTGTAAATGTCTGGAAGTATTGATAGGTTTGTGTTGCCACGGTATTTCCTGAGAAATAAAGTTCGACAACAGAGATAACGTTCAATACAGATGTATCTTTGATATTGATGACAAACTCATTACCAGTTGCGGGTAGGATGTTACGGACTACCTGAGGTAGGACAATCTTACGCATGGTTTGGTTATGGGTCATACCAAGAGCAGTAGCGGCTTCAAATTGTCCCTTGTCAACCGCTAGGATACCACCACGGACGATTTCAGTCATGTAGGCACCAGTGTTAATCGAAACGATGAAGATAGCAGCCAGTGTGCGATCAAGGTTGATACCGAAAGCTTGGGCAGTTCCATAGTAGATGACCATCGATTGAACAATCATAGGTGTACCACGGAAAATTTCAATGTAGACATTGAGGATCCAGCCGACTAGTTTTTGTAGGCTATAAATGGCTTTATTCTCAGATAGAGGAGCAGTACGGAAGACACCAATGGCAAGTCCAATAATGAGACCTGTGATGGTTCCGATGATAGAGATTAAAAGAGTGATACCAGCACCACGCAAGAGTTGTTGCCAGTTTTCAGAAAGAATTTTAGCGACTTGGCTGAAGAAACTACTGCTAGTCTCTTCAGTTGTTGTAGATTCGGCAGGTTGTTCCTTGATCATACGATCCATCAAGGCAACTTGGTCATCTTTTGAAATGGTTTCGATGCTGGCATTGATTTGGCTAATACGATTGTCATCTTTACGAAGTCCAATGGCGATAGCTGTATCTTCTTCCCCCGTTTTGAAACCTGGTTCTACTTGAACCATTTTAAACTTAGAGTTAGCAGCTTCGGCAGTCAGTGCTTCTGGGCGTTCAGAAACATAGGCATCGATGACACCAGCCTCAAGAGCTTGGCGCATTTGAGCGAAGTCTCCCATGGCTGTTTCTTTTTTAGCACCTGGGATTTGTGCAATCAAGTCATAAAGGTAGACACCTTGTTGAGAAGTGATTTTCGCACCATTAAAGTCATCTAAAGATTTAGCATTTGCGTAGGCAGAATCTTTTTTGACTAGTAGAACTGGTTCGCTAGTGTAGTAACTGCTTGAAAAGGCAATTTCTTGTTTGCGTTCGGCAGTTGGACTCATACCTGCGATAATCATATCAATCTTACCAGAAGTGAGGGCAGGGACTAGACCTTCCCACTTGGTTTTAACAACCAAAGGTTCTTTACCTAAGTCCTTAGCGATTTTCTTGGCGATTTGAACATCGTATCCGTTAGCGTACTGGTTAGTCCCATCGATTTTGACAGCTCCATTGCTATCATCGTCCTGGGTCCAGTTAAAGGGAGCATATGCTGCTTCCATCCCGATGCGTAAATATTCATCGGCTTGAGCAACATTGACAAGTCCTAGCATCAGCAAAAGACTTGTGAAAATAGATAAGTATATTTTTCTCATGATTTCTCCTATTTCTAATCTATTAAAAAATAACTGTCTCCTATTTTATCGAAAAAAACTCTATTTTTCAATATAGGTAAGCCCTTACTTGAGAAAAAATGATATAATGATAGCAAAGATAAAAAGGGGGCTTAGTTGATGAAAAAAACTTTTTTCTTACTAGTGTTAGGCTTGTTTTGCCTTCTGCCATTCTCTGTTTTTGCCATTGATTTCAAGATAAACTCTTATCAAGGTGATTTGTATATTCATGCAGACAATACAGCAGAATTTAGACAGAAGATAGTTTACCAGTTTGAGGAGGACTTTAAGGGTCAAATCGTGGGGCTTGGTCGTGCAGGCAAGATGCCTAGCGGATTTGACATTGACCCTCATCCAAAGGTTCAGGCCGCGAAAAACGGTGCTGAACTGACAGATGTTACGAGCGAAGTGATAGAAGGAGCAGATGGTTATACTGTTAAAGTTTATAATCCAGGTCAGGAGGGCGACATAGTTGAAGTTGACCTTATCTGGAACTTAAAGAATTTGCTTTTCCTTTATGATGATATCGCTGAATTAAATTGGCAGCCTCTAACAGACAGTTCAGGGGCTATTGGAAAGTTTGAATTTCATGTAAGGGGAGATAAGGGGGCTGAAAAACTCTTTTTCCATACAGGCAAACTTTTTAGAGAGGGAACTGTTGAAAAGAGTAACCTTGATTATACTATCCGTTTAGACAATCTTCCTGCTAAGCGTGGAGTTGAATTGCATGCCTACTGGCCTCGGACCGATTTTCCTAATGCTACGGATCAGGGGTTGAAAGGGAATCGTTTAGAAGAATTTAATAAGATAGAAGAGTCGATTGTTAGAGAAAAAGATCAGAGTAAACAACTCCTTACTTGGGTATTTCCTTTACTGCTTTCCATTTCCTTGTTATTGAGTGTCTGCTTTTATTTTATCTATAGAAGAAAGACCACTTCTTCAGTCAAATATGCCAAAAATCATCGTCTCTATGAACCACCAATGGAATTAGAGCCTATGGTTTTATCAGAGGCTGTCTACTCGACCTCCTTGGAGGAAGTGAGTCCTCTAAACAAAGGAGCAGGAAAATTCACCTTTGAACAACTTATTCAAGCTACCTTGTTAGATGTGATAGACCGTGGGAATATCTCTATTATTTCAGAGGGAGACGCAGTTGGCTTGAGGCTAGTAAAAGAAGATGGTTTGTCAAGCTTTGAGAAAGACTGCATAAATCTGGCCTTTTCAGGCAAAACAGAAACAACTCTTTCCAATTTGTTTGCGGATTACAAGGTATCTGATAGTCTTTATCGTGGGGCAAAAGTCTCTGATGAAAAACGGATTCAAGCAAGGGGACGTCAGCTCAAATCTTCTTTCGAAGAAGTATTGAAAGAGATGCAAGAAGGAGTAAGAAATCGAGTTTCCTTCTGGGGACTCCCAGATTACTATCGACCTTTAACTGGTGGGGAAAAGGCTTTGCAAGTGGGGATGGGACTTTCTACTATCCTACCATTATTTATCGGATTTGGTCTATTCTTGTACAGTTTGGACGTTTATGGCTATCTTTACCTCCCTTTGCCAATACTTGGTTTTCTAGGTTTGGTTTTGGCTGTTTTCTATTATTGGAAGCTTCGATTAGATAATCGTGATGGTGTCCTAAATGAAGCAGGAGCAGAAGTCTACTATCTCTGGACCAGTTTTGAAAATATGTTGCGTGAGATTGCACGATTGGATCAGGCTGAGCTGGAAAGTATTGTGGTCTGGAATCGCCTCTTGGTCTATGCGACCTTATTTGGCTATGCGGACAAGGTCAGCCATTTGATGAAGGTTCATCACATCCAAGTAGAAAATCCAGATATCAATCTCTATGTAGCTTATGGCTGGCATAGTATGTTTTATCATTCAACAGCACAAATGAGCCATTATGCTAGTGTCGCAAATACAGCAAGTACCTACTCCGTATCTTCTGGAAGTGGAAGTTCTGGCGGTGGCTT
This sequence comes from Streptococcus mitis, assembly GCA_963515655.1. GTDB lineage: Bacteria > Bacillota > Bacilli > Lactobacillales > Streptococcaceae > Streptococcus > Streptococcus mitis_DP. The sequence goes on along the minus strand of CAUPZW010000036.1, from coordinate 2,813 downwards.
CTCTGGAGGCGGAGGTGGCGGCAGTATCGGAGCCTTTTAAAGAGAACTGCCATAGGCTGAAAAATATGCTATAATGGAAGATAGAAAAAAGGAGTAATCTATGTATCTTATTGAAATTTTAAAATCTATCTTCTTCGGGATTGTTGAAGGAATTACGGAATGGTTGCCAATTTCTAGTACAGGTCACTTGATTTTAGCAGAGGAATTTATCCAATACCAAAATCAAAATGAAGCCTTTATGTCCATGTTTAATGTCGTGATTCAGCTAGGTGCGATTTTAGCGGTTATGGTCATTTACTTTAATAAGCTCAATCCTTTCAAACCGACTAAGGACAAGCAGGAAGTTCGTAAGACTTGGAGACTATGGTTGAAGGTCTTGGTTGCAACTTTACCTTTGCTTGCCGTATTTAAGTTTGATGATTGGTTTGATACCCATTTCCATAACATGGTTTCTGTTGCTCTCATGTTGATTATCTATGGGATTGCCTTTATCTATTTGGAAAAGCGCAATAAAGCGCGTGCTATCGAGCCAAGTGTGACAGAGTTAGATAAACTTCCTTATACGACAGCCTTCTATATCGGTCTCTTCCAGGTTCTTGCCCTTTTACCAGGGACAAGCCGTTCTGGAGCAACGATTGTCGGTGGTTTGTTGAATGGAACCAGTCGTTCTGTTGTAACGGAATTTACCTTCTATCTTGGAATTCCAGTTATGTTTGGAGCTAGTGCCTTAAAGATTTTCAAATTTGTAAAAGCAGGACAACTCTTGGACTTCGGGCAATTGTTCTTGCTCTTGGTTGCGATGGGAGTAGCCTTTGCAGTCAGTATGGTCGCTATTCGTTTCTTGACCAGCTATGTGAAAAAACACGATTTCACCCTTTTCGGTAAATACCGTATCGTGCTTGGTAGTATCTTGCTACTTTATAGCTTTGTCCGTTTATTTGTATAAGCTGAAAATAGAATAAAATAGGATAGTTCGCCAAAAAATATTTGGAAAACTACCCTATTTTTTTTATAATTGTTTAGTTTATTTTTTATTACCTTATTAAGTCGCCTTGCCCTACGTTTGCCCACGACTTTAAAAGTAAACGAAAAGATTGTATTTAATTTGATTGACTTAAAATTTCTTGGATCAATGATTCATCAAAAATATCTAAGCCGATGGATTGAAGCATAAATTGTAAAAAATAAATCCGATCGACAATTTTTCCGGAAGAATTTTCAAAAATACTCCCTTCAACCCAAAAGTTAGTCAAAAGCAAGATTGTCTCGGCCACTTCATTAGGGAAGGGGATGGGTTGGATGGACTGATCTTCTATTCCTTTTTTTATAATATCTGCAATAAGGGGAGTTCCTATACGCAGATTGTAACGGATAATAGTCAGCATGAACTCTGCATCAAGAGGCGCGTGATTCAACATTTCGTAGTTAGTTTTCTGACTTTTTAAACTAAACTGAAAGATTTCTTTGAGCTGTTCTCTTCCAGTTAAATGATTGGTGGATTCAAGCCAGTCTAGCAATTCCTTTTCCATCAATTGATAACGCTGTTTTAAAACTGCAAAAAGAATTTCATCTTTTGATTGAAAATGGTGATAAATGGCCCCTTTTGAAATGCTAGCTGTTTGCGCTATGTTTTGTACACTTGTTTTTTCATAGCCATTGTGAATAAAAAGCTGTGAAGCTGTTGATAAAATTTTTTCAATCATTGCTTGAGATTTTTCTGTTTTTGCGACCATTAAGTTCCTTCTCTCTGTTTTATTAAATTTATTTTATCAAAAAAAGAAGAAAAGGTAATATTTGAGCAGTCTAACAAGTCTCATTCTTAAGAAAACCACTCTACTTTTTTAATTTTGCTTCTATACGTTTGATGTGATACAAGTTTGAGAGAACTGTAATCCCACCGATGGTCATTATTCCTAAACCATTCCAAGGACTAAACAAAGTAGTGATGAGCCCGCCAGTAATTGTAGCATACCCACATTTCACTCCCAAACGAGAATGTCGGATACCGCTCTCTCCTTGTGTTAATCGATAAAACTGTTCTTTTTGCTGTATTCTTTGCTTTTTAATGGCTTCGTGATGACGTATTTGTTGTTGATGTACTCGTTGATCTTGTTTTGCAATATAATCGATTGTTTTTTCTAGCATAGATTTTTTCATGTTAAATCCCTTTAAAAAACCGGCTATTCGGTATTTTATATTTTTTAGTTTAACAAATAAAAATGAAGGTGTCAACACTTACCACTTATGAGAAAAAGTTTTTTACTAGGAACTATTTGAAATCTGTCTCACATTCTTAGTTTTAAGTGTTGGAGTTAATACTTAATTAAAACCAAGTGCGCTTTTTGATCAATAAAATGTCAAAAAATATTGTAGTCCAAGTATATGCGTGGGAATGTTCCTTCTCTTATAGATATTATTTTTTAGGGAAGTGATGAAATATTTCTTGAAAATTATAGAATTTATCCCAGTAAAAATGCGGTAGGAATTCAAACTAAACTATATTTTTCAAGAACATTCAGTTTTCTAGCAAGAGAGTGGTGAGGGAAAGAAGTTTTCTTGAATTAGGATTTTTTAGAGTCTAAAATGTGAATAAGGCTGGCACAGCCTGTTGAATGCTGGTCAGCAATTTAAGGTAGTTCCTCGAACTATTTTAGTAATTAGCTATCACGCTCTGAACATTATTTCTAAAACAGAATGAGGCTGAAACGCTGTTGTTCCAACCTCATTTGATTCAAACTAATGAAGCTCCCCTCAAGGGTTTAAAATCCAGTCACGGTAATCCCCAGCAGGCGGACACCTCTTTCTTTCTCGCT
>CAUPZW010000035.1:0-16894 GCA_963515655.1 Streptococcus mitis | reverse complement strand
CAGATGCTAAAAATAGATGGACTACTTGGAGAACAAATACTGATAATGACTGGGCATCAATCTTGTTTGGAAACTCTGGTGATTTGACCAAGCGCTTTGTTGATAATCTTTCAGTTGATTTCTATACTGATGGAGCGATTGGTCTTCCAAAAGAATATGTTATTGAATACTATGTCGGTCAAGAAGTTCCAGATCTTCCGAATGATGTCAATAATGCTCAACGTGATAGCAACCATCCATTTAATAATGAAGCTAACTGGAAAGAGGTGGAACACCTCAAAGCTCCTGGACAATTATCTGCAGGTAAAACCAACCACTTTACATTTGATAAGGTAGAAACCTATGCTGTTCGTATGCGCATGAAGAAAGCAGATGGAACTGCTGGTGTTGGTTTGACAGAGCTAACTGTCCTTGGAAATAAGGTAGTGAGCTCTACAAGTTCAGAAATTTCTATCCAAGTAGATGGCAAGAAGCTTGAACATTTCAATCCATCTAAGACTGATTACTATATTCCTAAATCTAGCAAAGAAATCACTGCAACAGCTAGCAATAATGGTCTGGTAACAGTTGTGCCTGCAACAAGTGAAAAAGGTGCGACACGTCTTATCTTAAAAGCTGAGGATGGAACTGTTCTGAAAGAATATCGTATCTTCCGTGATGACGAAAAAGAGTCAACACAATCAGCAGCTGCAGAAAATAGTGCCAAGACCCTGAATGTTGGTGATCAACTTCAATTGCCTGCTGAAGTGACAGTCTATTATCCTTCACAAGCTGGCTGGGTTAAGGCTAACCTTGCAGTTCAATGGGATGCCATTCCTGAACATGCGACAGAACAGGAGGGAAGTTTTGAAGTAACTGGTCATGTCATTGGTACAAATCTAACAACTAAAATACAGGTGACAGTTGTAGCTAAAGGTAACCAAGTTCTGTCAGAAAATCCAAGCAACAATGAAACGGATTCTAAAGCCTTTGCTTCGACAACGAACGATACACAAGCAGCTTCACATGATAGAATTTTCTATATCAATGATGGAAAATACAATGAAGATGGACGTTGGACAAACTGGTCTCGTACTCCGAAAAATCAAGAAACTTCTGTCGGCCTACTCTTTAAGAAGGATGGAAAAATTGCCTCTCAATCCATTGGAAAAGTAGCAATCCAGTTCTTTAAAGATAGTGGAACAGATGCCCCAGAGAAAATGGTTCTAGAAAGATATATTGGTCCTGCCTTTACAGAACCAAGTACGATTTCTCGTTATGAAGAAAATGCTGACCATCCATTCAACAAGGCAGAAAATTGGGAATCAATTCCTTATAAAGCTTCTGGAGAATTAGTAGCTGGTAAACCAATCGAGTTTAACTTTGATCCGGTTCAAACGACAGCTATTCGTGCTCGCATGACTCGTAAGGCTACTACTAATGGCCTAGCACTTGTAGAATTTACAGCCTACTCTGCAGGCAAAGGAGCAGAAGTGGAAACACCATCAGCGACTATTTCGATCGATGGAAAAGCATTGGAAAACTTTGAACCAAATGTGACAGATTATACACTAACAGCAATGAGTTCCCAACCAAAAGTCACTGCGACAACTAGTGGACATGGAGTAGTCACAGTTGTGAATCCTGGAAATACTAATCTTCCAACACTTGTTCGTCTTGTTTCTAAAGATGGAACTCTTGTGAAAGAGTATCGTTTACACTTTAAGGCAGCCTTCCAAACAATTCCGACAGAAGGAGTTAAGAACTTAGTAGCAGAAACTCCAAGCTTGGAAATTGAAAAGACTCCGCTTCCATTTAAAGAAGTTATTCGTGAAAATCCTGAACTTGCTCAAGGTAAACGTCGTGTAGTTTCTGAGGGACAAGATGGAGAAAAAGTTGACTTTATTCAAGTATCAGGAACTACTAGAACTATTGTTCATACTGAACAAAGAAAGGCTCAAGACCGCATTGTCGAGGTGGGAGTAAAACCATCTATTTCAAATAGTAAGGGCGGGGAACCTGCGCCAGTCAACGAAGTTCCAGAATTCAAAGGCGGAGCTAACTTTGTTGAAGGAGCAGTCAATGAGGTTCCAGAATTCAAAGGCGGAGCTAACTTTGTTGAAGGAGCAGTTAACGATATTTCAGAATACATAGGGAAACAATCAACTGTAGGTAATCAGGTAGCACCAATCGCTGAGAAGCCTAAATTTAAAGACGGGGTAAATACAGGAGTGCCTCAAGATAGTAAACTTCCAGAGGATAAAGGTGTTCCAGCAACAGTAGGAAATCATGAAGCACCAGTTCGTGAAAAAACAGAGCATCCAGTACAGAACTTAGCAAATAACCAGACTACAGAAAGAAAGGCTTCAGCAGTCAAAGGAGATCAAAATAGCTTACCAGAAACTGGTGAGAGAGAATCTGATACAGCCATCTTCTTAGCAGGTGTTAGCTTGGCCTTGTCAGCAACACTATTGACTGCAAAACGTAAAGAAGATTAGACTTTATCTCTAAATTATTCTTATTTGTATAGATTAATCGAGGATTAAAAATTGAATCGGTAAATGAGCAGGACTACTATGATATAAAGCCTCAAATTGAGTAGAAATATAGTAGATCCTTGCATGATAAAACGCATCGTATTAAGGTTTTGAATACCTAATATGATGCGTTTTTTTTTTTAGGAGTTTTACGATTTCTTTTCCAACTATTGCTTAGTCTATAAAGAGTTAGAAAAATGAATCTCATTTGATAAAGTATTAAGATGATTAACCAAATCCATGATTGATAGATGGTTTTGGCAAATAAACTTCTTGGTAATCCCTGGAATGTAGAAATTAGACACGATGATATCGTAATCTGTCTGATTTAAAATCTCAGGACTTGTTTCTAATTCATCCCAAATATCGAAGGTAAAACGGTTATTACAGTAATAGGAAAGCATATCAACAAAGGTAAGGGAGATAGCATGGTCAAAGTTATTGATAATCAAAACCTTGATAGGTGGTCGATTTTCTAACAACTGAGTAGAGAGGTTTTCAGTATGGGTTAAGATGGTATACATCAAGTGTTCCAACTGTTCAGGATGGTCATGCTGTCCAATTGCTTGTCGATATTGAGCCAGTTCTTGACGCGCACTTTCCATAAAGTCTGGGAAGTAAACTTCAAATTTTTTAATCGTCAATACTTTTTGTTCAAATAAGATTGGGGTAGAAAAGATTTCCTGTCTTTCAAAGAAAGCAGTGTTGTGTAAATGCCAAATCAGCTCATCGTGGTTGGTAAAGGTAATCTTATATTGTTTTGATAGGCGTTCTAATATTTGACTAAGTAATTGGTAAGAGTATCTTGCTTCACTGTTTTCTTCTAAAGAGTTGAAGAATTCTTGAGGATCTAGGAAAAGGTTATTATGAAGAAAAGAAATAAAGATTTGCGCAATGATATCCGGAGTCAATTTCAGTCCCAATTTTTCAGAGAAATGGACAAGTATCTCCTCAAAATTTGGAATATTCATCAAAAGAGGATAGTATTTATCGCTAAAATGATTTGGTAAGTCGATAAAATGACCATGTTTGATGCGGTAAATACTGATAGCTATCATCAATTTGTACATTCTATAAATTGAAAATCGCATTGGATAATTCGTGATTTTATAGAAGAAATCAGCAAACTCTGTTAAATCTTCTTCAGGAAGGTCAGGAAAAGGCCAGTCTAGGAAATAATAGCGCTCAGAGAAGTACTGAGCAAAAAAGTAACGAATATCAATCTCGTTTCCTTTGATAGATGCTGGTGTAAAAGCTAGTTCAATTTGAAATTGCTTTGATAGGATTTGTGTAATTCGATTTCCTAGTCTATATAGATTGGCATTACTTGTGTGAAGGTTTTCAACTGTTCGATAAATAGGTAATCCTTCATTGAAAAACATATATTCTAGTAATTGGAAGGATTGTGAATGAGTAAGGAAATGCTGATAAACATCTTCTACACTGGATTTAAAATCGAGATCAATCATAATACCGTTGACAGAGGATTGGATATCGATATCCGGAAAGGATGAGCGCAACTCATTTAGATCATTTTTTAAGATGCGTTCGGTACAGTCTAAGGTATGGGCTAATTCATGTAGACGAAGCCATTTCCGTTTGTGAATGAGTATTTCCATTAGTCGCAATTGCCGTTGTTCTTTTGTAGATAATAGGGATCTCATAGGGGTCTATCCTCCTAAGCTCATTATATCATAGTCTATAATAAAAATGCTAACATTAATATTGTTAAGATGAAGAATAATCCGATTTGATCTTAAAATAATATTTATGAATCTAATATAAGTAAGACTGAAAGAGTTTTTTATAGTGATTTTCAAAGCGAAAGAATAAAGAACTAGCTAAGCAATAATGCACGTTAAGAAATAGTAGGAAGGCAATTAAATGTTAATGGAATATTTGTATTGATTTTGCGATTAAATTTTCACCTCTATATTATTTTTCTGTACCATTTGTACCAAAATATGAGAATCATTTTTTTGTCAGTAAATTCACTTTGATTAGAACAATTTAAATGAATCTTGAGGGAAAAAATACTATATATTAATTTGTAAAACTATATTGAATTATATATAAAATAGATGTAAATTGTATAGTATAAAATTATATTGAGGTAAAGAATATGAAACAGGCACAGAGAAAATCATTTGATTGGTATAAAATGCAACAACGTTTCTCTATTCGCAAGTATCACTTTGGTGCAGCTAGTGTACTGCTCGGGACAGCCTTAGTCTTGGGAACTGCTGTCAATACGCAAGCAGTACAAGCAGAGGAACACAATCCTGAGGCAACTAACAGTGTTTCTGTTGATAAGATAGCAGAAACTACTAAACCAGCAGAAGTTTCTACAGCTAAGAAAGAAACTACCTACGCAGCTCCAACTGTTGTTAATCCAGTAGAGGTGACTCCAGCTAAATCTGAAGCTGTTAAGGCAACTGTAGAAAAGGTTGAAGAACCTAAAGTGGAAAAAGAGGAAGTTTCTCATCAAAGTGCAGTTAATAAATCAAAATTGTTAACGGCTCTTTCGCGTGCTAAAAAACTTGAGAGTAAGTTATATACAGAAGCAAGTGCTGCTAAGTTGCGAGCAAGTATCCAAGCTGGTCAAGGTTTGCTTGGGAAAGCAGATGCATCTGAAGCTGAAATATCAGCAGCGGAGTCATCTATTCAATCAGCTGTCATTGGACTGGAACTCCGCGCTAACTCTGATAAAGGAACTGTATCAGAAACTTCTGTAGCGAAGAAAGCTGATGCAGATGAAGCAGAAGAAGAAACTAAGCAAGCTCCTACAACTAATCGTTCAGCTCTTGATAGTGTTGTTTTGCCAGCTAGCACAGCTGCCAAAGTAGAAACAACTTCAGCTCCAGCATCTACTAATGAAATCTTGAAACCAGGTTTAAGCCTTTCTGATGCTCGCCAAAATCCAGCTATCCGTAAGGAAGACTTGGAGAAGGGGCATAGTGGTTTTAGAGCGGCTAGCAATCCAGCCAACCCGATTGTCTCAGGTTCTGGGAATACAGTTGCATTTACAGATATCAGTCAATCTGGTCGTAGTTACAGTTTTCGTGGCTACGGGAACGCACGTGGTGGTAATTCAATTCATTACGATGTGACGACAGTACGTCAAGGTAATAGATTGAATTTCACAATTCAATATTCTGGTCCAGGTGAATTTGTTAATAATAACTTTATCTTGGATAAAGGGGATGGATTTGGAAATCCTTCCAATGCAACTGTTATCACTCCAAGATTAAGAGAGCAATCAAAACCTATTAGCCAGGGTGCCAACTTCGTATCTCACTCAGGATATACTATGACCTCTGCTACTGAAACAAGTATGCAACAGACAATCAGATTCAGTTTGCCAATCAACAATCCAAATGGTGATTTGTCTGTCCGTTTGAAACCTGTTACTTTTAACGTGGATCAAGGTGGTGGCGGTGCCGCTACTAGCAATGATCCATACAGTAACTCTAACTATTATTATAGAGCAAACCCACTATACTTGGATGCCAATCCAAATGGTGGTTCTAGTAACAAGGTTGTTACAGAAGACATTGACTTCCAAACAGTCTACCTTCCAACTAGTAAATTGCCAGAAGGCCAAACTAGATTAGTCAGAGAAGGTGAAAAAGGACAACGTCAAATTACCTATAAAGTCCATCGATTTGGTAACGAAACAATTTTAGGATTGCCAATTAGTAATAGTGTCACTAAAGAAGCTAAGCCACGTATTCTGCAAATTGGTGTTGCTAAAGAGCTAATCGATACAGTAAAACCACGTGTTGATCAAAATAAAGTCGGTGATACAAATAATCTTACTTTCTATCTTGATAACGATGGCAACGGGGTTTATACAGAAGGTGTAGATGAACTTGTTCAAAAAATTGCTATTAAAGATGGAGCCAAAGGTGAAAAAGGAGACCAAGGTGAACGCGGTTTAACTGGAGCTAAAGGTGAAAAAGGAGATCAAGGCGAACGCGGTTTAACTGGAGCTAAAGGTGAAAAAGGAGACCAAGGTGAACGCGGTCTAACTGGAGCTAAAGGTGAAAAAGGAGACCGAGGCGAACGTGGACTCACTGGAGCTAAAGGTGAAAAAGGAGACCAAGGCGAACGCGGTCTAACTGGAGCTAAAGGTGAAAAAGGGGACCAAGGCGAGCGCGGTTTAACTGGAGCTAAAGGTGAAAAAGGAGACCGAGGTGAACGTGGACTCACTGGAGCTAAAGGTGAAAAAGGAGACCAAGGTCAGGCAGGTCGTGACGGTGTAACTCCAACCGTAACCGTTAAAGATAATAAAGATGACGGCACTCATACTATCACGATTAACGACGGTAGAGGTAATGTTACAAGTACTGTTGTAAGAGATGGTTTCGATGGAGCAAGTCCATTAGTTGCGACTCAACGAAATGACGCAGATAAAACAACGACCGTTATATTCTATTATGACCAAAATGATAACAACGAATTTGATGCAGGCGATACAAAACTAAAAGAAGTTGTAATTGCGGATGGAGCCAAAGGTGAAAAAGGTGATAAGGGTGCAACTCCTAAAGTGACAACTGCTCGTGGAGAAGATGGTCATAGTACTGACATTACATTTACAGTTTCTGGAGAAGAGCCTGTAACAGTTAACATTAAAGATGGTAAAGATGGACGTACACCAACTATTGACTTAAATGCATTGGTGGAAGCAGTTAGAAGAGGTGTTGGATCAACTTCTAATTCACAACCTTCTGGAACATCAAGAAGTGCAAGAAATAGAAGAGCATTACCAGATGAAGATAGAAGTGCAACTGAGTCATCAGAAACAGTACAACCATCAACTACAGGTTTAACAGGTTCACAACCAGCAACTGCAGGTTCAACAGCATCACAACCACCATCAACTCAACCTAAACCATCAGGTGAATATGCGGGAACCGAAATAAAAGCATATTATGATAATAATCATAATGGTGTATTTGATGAAGGTGATGAGTTGATATCAAGTACTGTTATTCCTCCTGCTCCAAAAGGAGAGAATGGTAATGATGGTAAAGATGCTATAAGAGGAGCTGAATTATTAAGTGGAATTATAGCTCCAAGGCCAGAAGATGGTAAAGATGGTGATACATACATTGATGCTACAACAGGAGATGTGTATAAAAAGAGAGATGGAGCTTGGGGGAAAATCGGTAATATTAGAGGGCCTCAAGGAGAACAAGGTCAAAAAGGTGACAAAGGTGAAAATGGTAAGGACGGTAGAGCTCCGAAAATTAAAGTAGAAGATATAACAAAATCTGCCGAATCGGCAGGTGTATCAAGTCGTTCAGGAATTCAAATTACTGTTTATGATGATAAAAACAATAATGATGTGTTTGATGAAGGAGATACTATATTAAATACAAAAGATGTTTACAATGGGACTGATGGAAAAAACGGTGCAGATGGACAAACACCAAAAGTCAAAGCAGAACGAGATGAAGCGAAGAAACAAACTACATTAACCTTCTACATTGACAAAGATGGCGACGGAAACTACACAGAAGGAACAGACACACTTGTTCAAACAACAGTAGTTAAAGATGGACAAGATGGAGCAAAAGGTGCGGATGGAGCATCTGGTCGTGACGGTAAAGAAGTATTAAACGGAAAAGTAGATCCAAAAGCTACAGACGGCAAAGATGGAGATAGCTTCGTTAATACTGAAACAGGCGATGTCTTCGTTAAGAAGAACAATGCATGGGAACCAGCAGGCAACATCAAAGGACCTAAAGGTGACAAGGGTGAAAACGGAAAAGACGGCTTCACACCAGAAGTAACCGTAACAGATAACAATAACGGCACACACACCATCACTATCACCCAACCAGACAACAAACCATCCTTAACAACCATCGTTAAAAACGGTGCAGATGGACAAACACCAAAAGTCAAAGCAGAACGAGATGAAGCGAAGAAACAAACTACATTAACCTTCTACATTGACAAAGATGGCGACGGAAACTACACAGAAGGAACAGACACACTTGTTCAAACAACAGTAGTTAAAGATGGACAAGATGGAGCAAAAGGTGCGGATGGAGCATCTGGTCGTGACGGTAAAGAAGTATTAAACGGAAAAGTAGATCCAAAAGCTACAGACGGCAAAGATGGAGATAGCTTCGTTAATACTGAAACAGGCGATGTCTTCGTTAAGAAGAACAATGCATGGGAACCAGCAGGCAACATCAAAGGTCCAAAAGGTGAAGACGGAAAAACTCCAGAAGTAACAGTTACACCTGGTAAAGATGGAAACAGTTCTGATATTACATTCACTGTACCAGGGAAAAATCCAGTGACAGTAAATGTTAAAAATGGAGAAAATGGTCTAAATGGGAAAACTCCAAAAGTTGACTTATTACGTGTTGAAGGACAAAATGGAAATCCATCTCACACAATCGTAACATTCTACACAGATGAAAATGGAGACGGCAAATATACTCCAGGAACTGATGAACTTCTAGGGTCAGAAATGATCAAAGATGGAGCATCTGGTCGTGATGGTAAAGAAGTATTAAACGGAAAAGTAGATCCAAAAGCTACAGACGGCAAAGATGGAGATAGCTTCGTTAATACTGAAACAGGCGATGTCTTCGTTAAGAAGAACAATGCATGGGAACCAGCAGGCAACATCAAAGGACCTAAAGGTGATAAAGGTGAAGATGGTAAAACTCCAGAAATCACTACAAAACCAGGTGCAGATGGCAAGAGCACAGATGTAACAATTACTGTTCCAGGGAAAGATCCAGTAACTGTTAATATTAAAGACGGTAAAGATGGTAAAGATGGAAAATCTTTAGTTGCTAAAAAAGAAGGTAACGAGACTAAGATTTATGTAGAAGATCCAGCAAATCCAGGACAACCATTAGATCCTACAAAACCACTTGCAACAGTTCTTGATGGACTTAAAGGTGAAAAAGGCGACAAAGGTGAAAACGGAGCAGACGGTAAATCACCAGTTGTAAATGTAACGGACAATGGAGATGGAACACACTCTATTACTGTTAGAAACCCTGATGGTTCTGAATCAACAACTAAAGTTAAAGATGGTAAAGACGGTAAAACTGCAACTATCACAACTACAGAAAACCCAGATGGAAGCCACACAATCACTGTAACAAATCCAGATGGAACAACTAAAGAAACAGTTGTTAAAAACGGTAAAGACGGTAAGACTCCAAAAGTTGAAGTAACGGATAACGGAGATGGAACTCATACTGTTAAAGTTACGGATGGAGACGGTAATGTTACCAACGCTATCATCAAAGATGGTAAAGACGGTAAAGCTGCAACAGCAACTACAACAGAAAATCCAGATGGAAGCCACACAGTAACAATCACTAACCCAGACGGAACTAAGAATGAGTTTGTTGTGAAAAATGGACGTGACGGTGTTGACGGACGTACTCCAACCGCATCTGTTCGTGACAATGGAGACGGAAGTCATACGATCGTTATTACAAATCCAGAAGGTGTGACAACTGAAACCACAGTTCGTGATGGTAAATCACCAAAAGTTACTATTACTGACGAACAAAATGGAACTCATAAGATTTCAGTTCTAAATGGTGATGGAACTACTACTGAAACAATCATTAAAGATGGTAAATCACCAGTAGCGACTGTTACTGACAACCATGATGGTACTTACACAATTCATGTAGAAAACGGTAATGGTACTGTTTCTGAAACAACAGTTCGTGACGGTAAATCACCAACTGCTAAGGTTGTGGATAACGGAGATGGTACTCACACTATCACAGTTGTGAACTCAGACGGTACAACTACAACAACTATAGTTCGTGATGGTAAATCACCAAAACTTGAAGTGATTGATAACAACAACGGTTCGCACACTATTAAGGTGACAGGTGCTGATGGTAAAGAAACGACAACTACAATCTTTGATGGTAAATCACCAAAAGCGAACATCGTTGATAACGGAGACGGAACTCACACATTGACAATTGTTGATTCTGATGGCCGTGAATACAAATCTATTATCAAAGATGGTAAAGACGGTAAAGATGGCGTTTCACCAACTGTAACTGTTAAAAATAATAACGATGGAACTCACGTTGTTACAATCATTAATCCAGATGGAAGTAAGACAGAAATGGTGATTAAAGACGGTAAAGATGGTAAATCACCAAAAGTTTCTGTTGAAGATAATGGAAATGATAGTCATACAATCACAATCATCAATTCTGACGGAACTGTGACAAAAACAGTTGTTAAAGACGGAAAAGATGGTAAATGTGGTTGCAAAGATAAACCAGTAACACCATCAAATGACAAACCAGTTCCACCAGTTAATGAATTACCGGAATATACAGGAGGGGTAACACCACTTGATCCTCCGGTTTATGAAAAACCAGAATTAGAACTTCCAGAAATTCCAACGCCACCAGTGCACGAAGTACCAGAATTTAACGGTGGAGTACCAGGAATGCCAGAAGTGAATGAACTTCCTGAAGCAGAAGTTCCAGGAATGCCAACACCACCAGTCCATGAAATTCCAGAGTTTAATGGTGGTGTGCCAGGTATGCCTGAAGTCAATGAACTTCCTAATCCAGAAGTTCCAGGAATGCCAACACCTCCAGTTCATGAAATTCCAGAATTTAATGGCGGAGTACCTGGTATGCCAGAAGTCAATGACAAACCAACTTCAAACATTTCTGAAGTTCCAACACAACCAAATCCAAATGTACCAGTTCAACCGGTAACACCATTAACTTCTAACCCAGTAGCACCAACTACAGGTAAAGAAAATCATGGTGACAAATTACCTGAAACTGGAAGCCAATCTGATTATATCTCTGTTCTTCTAGGTAGCGGTATTCTATTGAGCCTATATGTAGGTCGAAGAAAAGAAGATTAATCAGCAACAAGCAGTCATTAGTTTCTCGAAAGAAGATGATAAGTGATAGATCTCGAATGAAAGAATATTCTTAGAATGGTTTTCCTATGATGGAAAAGACTGCTAAAAACCTTGAGTGGTAACGCTCAAGGTTTTTTTGGATGGCTGATGTTTGTCGGAAAATTTTGATTGAGTCTAAAAATGCCACCTTATGAGGTGGCTATAATTGATTTAGACTTCTTAAAATTCTCTATTTTTTACTGAATTGCTACGACCAAGTCTTCTGCTTGTTTTTCAAGTGAGTTTAGGACTGTTTCTTCGAGAACCAATTTTCCGTCTGCCCAGGCAGAGTCATTAACACGTGCAGCAGTGAAATTACCAACGACTTGTGTACGGATAAATGGCAAAAGGTCCTTGTAGATAGCGAAAAGTTGATCGTGACCTGCATTGGCTACAGATGATACTGTGACAAATTTGTCTTGAAGGGCAGAAGCACCGCGTGTATCAGACAAGTCAAGGGCACGAGATAGCCAGTCAAGCAAGTTCTTCACTGTTCCAGGGATAGAGAAGTTGTAGACTGGAGAGAAGATCCAGATAGCATCCGCAGCGAGAACTGCTTCACGAGCAGCAGCTACAGCTGGGTGAGTTGGAACTTCCAAATCTTGGCTGAAGAGAGGAAAGGCTGAATAATCAAGGTAGCTAACTTCTGCTTTACCAGCAAGTGCTTTCTCAGCTTCGAGCGCCATTTGGTGGTTGAAAGAGCCTTGACGTAGTGATCCGATGATAAATAATACTTTTTTAGACATGATGTGTCTCCTTTTTCTTAAATTTCCGAGAACTCTCTCGTTGTTATAAAATATATTACAACAAAACAAAAGGACTTGCAAGAAATTTGCTCAGAGTTTATTTGAAAATTATAAAATTGATGAAACTCTAGTCACTTGAGACTGGAAAGTAAGAATTGTATCACTTTCAAAATCGGTTTTGTTTGAAGGGAGAAATAGAATTGGTTACTTATACTCAATGAAAATCAAAGAGCAAACTAGGAAGCTAGCCGCAGGTTGCTAAAAGCACAGCTTTGAGGTTGTAGATAAAGCTGACGTTGTTTGAATTTGATTTTCGAAGAGTACTCCTATGTTCTCTTGTAATATGATGACATAAGTGCTAAAATAAACAAGAAAACGCGCAATAGAAACTACAGACCAGTTTTTCCGGTATCATTTCATAAACAATTAAACGAAAATAATGGCATTGAAGAATGCTTCTAAAAGGAGTGGAGATCATGTAAGGCATAGGTTAACAAGTGACGGACAAAAGAAATAATAATACACTTGTTAAGGAGAAAAGATGTTAATAAGAAATTATCGGAAAAATATTGGTCTGATGGCCGGAGTTGAGTTTTTTGCATTTTTAGGGATTACCAGTTTTTGGATTCTCTTTCTCAGTCAAAACGGCATGTCTCTTTGGCAGATTGGACTTCTGGAAAGTATCTTTCATACGACCAGTCTTATCTGTGAAATTCCATCTGGAATGTTAGCTGACCGCTATTCCTATAAGACCAACCTTTATTTAAGTCGTATAGCAGGGATTGTGTCTTCTATTCTTATGTTGGCTGGGCAGGGAAATTTTTGGATTTATGCCTTAGCGATGGCGGTAAGTGCCTTGTCTTATAATTTTGATTCAGGCACAAGCGCAGCAATGGTCTATGACTCGGCTGTAGAGGCTGGACTAAAGGAGCGTTACTTATCTATTTCAAGTTTTATGTCAGGAGTAGCAGAAGGAACTCGGTCTTTGGGGACAGTGTTGGCGGGATTTTTTGTCCATGGTCAATTGCATCTGACCTACTATGTCATGATTGCCGCTTCTATTATAGTTCTTTTCCTGATTTGGATGCTGAAAGAGCCCACTGTCAAGCTAGAAAAATCTGATAGTGTGACCATGAAACAGATTATTTGGACCGTTAAGGAAGAGTTGGAGCGAAATCCCATGCTCTTCAACTGGATGATTTTATCTCAGATTGTCGGAACACTCATGTGCATGTTTTATTTTTACTATCAAAATCAGTTACCAGATTTAAGTAGTTGGCAAATTTCAGCAGTTATGCTACTTGGTAGTCTCTTGAATATCCTTGCAGTCTATCTAGCGAGTAGGATTGGAAAGAACTATGCCGCCTTGAAGCTTTTCCCTGTCCTCGTCCTGCTGACTGGAGTTACCTATATGTTGTCCTATTTTGGAACACCTCTAATCTATATTTTGATTTATTTGATTAGCAATGCTCTATATGCTCTTTTTCAGCCGATTTTTGACAATGATTTGCAAGAGCGGCTCCCAAGTGAAGTAAGGGCAACCATGCTGAGTGTCTACTCTATGATGTTTAGCTTGAGTATGATTGTGTTCTTTCCACTGACAGGCTGGTTGATTGACCATTTAGGCTTTGTAGTAACATTTCTTTATCTAGGCTTCTTTTTAGTTTTGATTAGCCTTCTACTGGCTATATTTTTAGGAAAAATGGCTAAAAGAATGGATGATAAAGTGATTCCATAGATCAAAAAAAATTACGAAAACTTGAGTGTCAAGCTCAGGTTTTTTAATAGGTTGATTTTGGAGCTGTCATTACTTTTCTTGCTCGGTTTTAACTAAGAAAAATCTATTTTGCTTGAAGGGAGAAATAAAATGTGATTGTTCTTGCATTCACTTGTAATAAAGCCCAATAGATGGTAAAATAGACGAGTGAAAAAAAGACAAAATAAAGCAAAAAATAATCTACTGTGGCAGTATGGTCTAGGGATGACGATTTTGTTTGTGGTTATCAGTGCTTCATTTCTGTACCTGGTTTCTCTTGGCATGAGACCCTATCAAACAGCTAAAAGTGAAGGAGAAAAATTAGCTCAGCAGTATGCAGGATTAGAGCAGACTGATCAGGTTGACTTATACAATGGCTTGGAATCTTATTATAGTGTTCTTGGTCGTAATAAACAGCAAGAATCGCTTGCTGTCCTGATTGGAAAAGATGACCATAAGATTTACGTTTATCAGCTAAATCAGGGTATTTCACAAGAAAAAGCAGAAGCTCTTTCTAAGGAAAGAGGAGCTGGTGAGATTGACAAGATTACCTTTGGCCGTTATCAAGACAAGCCAATCTGGGAAGTCAAGTCAGGCTCTGATTTTTATCTAGTAGATTTTGAAACAGGAGCATTGGTCAATAAGGAGGGCCTATGAAACTATCCAACCGTGTTTTAGAAATGGAAGAAAGTGTGACCTTGGCTGCTGGAGCCCGTGCCAAAGCACTGAAGGCTGAGGGAAGGGATATCCTATCTCTAACCTTGGGTGAGCCAGATTTCACTACTCCAAAAAATATTCAAGATGCCGCCATTGCATCGATTCAAGATGGGCGTGCTTCTTTTTATACAGTAACCTCAGGTCTGCCAGAGCTCAAAGCGGCGGTCAATGCCTATTTTGAGCGCTTTTACGGCTATTCTGTAGCGCCGAATCAAGTGACAGTCGCTGCTGGAGCTAAATATTCTCTCTATACCTTCTTTATGGCTGTGGTCAATCCAGGTGATGAAGTTATCATCCCAACACCCTACTGGGTCAGCTATGGAGACCAGGTCAAGATGGCAGAGGGTATTCCAGTTTTTGTTCCTGCTAAAGAGGACAATGACTTTAAGGTAACTGTAGAGCAGTTAGAAGCAGCTCGAACAGACAAGACCAAGGTTTTGGTGCTGAATTCACCATCCAATCCGACAGGTATGATTTATACCCGTGAGGAACTTTTGGCAATCGGAAACTGGGCTGTAGAAAAGGATATTCTCATCCTAGCAGATGATATCTATGGGCGCTTGGTCTATAATGGTCATGAGTTTACACCCATTTCTAGCCTATCGGAAGCGATTCGCAAGCAAACAGTGGTCATCAATGGTGTGTCTAAAACCTATGCTATGACAGGTTGGCGGATTGGCTATGCCGTCGGAGAAGCAGACATTATCGCTGCCATGTCCAAGATTGCAGGTCAAACAACCTCCAACCCTTCAGCAGTAGCCCAGTATGCAGCAGTTGAGGCTCTATCAGGTGAGCAAGATACTGTAGAAAGCATGCGTCAGGCTTTTGAGGAGCGTCTCAATACCATTTATCCGCTATTATGTGAGGTTCCTGGTTTTGAAGTCGTTAAGTCACAAGGAGCCTTCTATCTCTTTCCAAATGTCAAAAAGGCCATGGAGATGAAAGGCTATACGGATGTGACAGACTTTACAACTGCTATCCTTGAAGAAGCTGAAGTGGCCTTGGTAACAGGAGCAGGATTCGGAGCGCCAGAAAATGTGCGCCTCAGCTATGCGACAGACCTAGACACGCTTAAAGAAGCAGTTAAACGCTTGAAAGTATTTATGGAAAAATAAAAGAAAAGGAAAAATAATGACAAAACGTGTAACGATTATTGATGTAAAAGACTATATTGGTCAGGAAGTGACGATTGGCGCTTGGGTTGCCAACAAATCAGGAAAAGGGAAAATCGCCTTCTTGCAATTGCGTGACGGAACAGCCTTCTTCCAAGGTGTGGCCTTTAAACCAAACTTTATCGAAAAATTTGGTGAAGAAGTAGGAGCTGAAAAGTTTGATGTCATCAAACGCTTGAGCCAAGAAACTTCTGTTTATGTGACAGGTATTGTCAAAGAAGATGAGCGATCTAAGTTTGGCTATGAGTTAGATATCACAGACATCGAAGTGATTGGTGAATCTCAAGACTACCCAATCACACCAAAAGAACACGGAACAGACTTCTTGATGGACAACCGTCACTTGTGGCTTCGTTCTCGTAAGCAAGTAGCTGTGATGCAAATCCGTAACGCAATCATCTATGCAACTTATGAGTTCTTTGACAAGAACGGCTTCATGAAATTTGATAGCCCAATTTTGTCAGGGAATGCGGCTGAAGATTCAACTGAACTCTTTGAAACGGACTACTTCGGAACTCCAGCCTACTTGAGCCAATCAGGTCAGCTTTACCTAGAAGCAGGTGCTATGGCTCTTGGTCGTGTCTTTGACTTTGGTCCAGTATTCCGTGCTGAAAAATCAAAAACGCGCCGTCACTTGACTGAGTTCTGGATGATGGATGCAGAGTACTCATACTTGACACATGATGAGTCACTTGACTTGCAAGAAGCTTATGTTAAAGCTCTTCTTCAAGGTGTTCTTGACCGTGCGTCTCAAGCCTTGGAAACCTTAGAACGTGATACAGAACTCTTGAAACGCTACATTGCAGAGCCATTCAAACGTATCACTTACGATCAAGCCATTGACCTCTTGCAAGAACATGAAAATGATGAAGACGCTGACTACGAACATCTTGAGCATGGAGATGACTTTGGTTCACCACACGAAACGTGGATTTCAAACCACTTTGGTGTGCCAACTTTTGTCATGAACTATCCAGCAGCCATCAAGGCATTTTACATGAAACCAGTTCCTGGAAATCCAGAGCGCGTGCTTTGTGCAGACTTGCTTG
>CAUPZW010000034.1:0-17937 GCA_963515655.1 Streptococcus mitis | reverse complement strand
GACTTGTAGTTGTTTACCTGTAAAGCTCACAGGATTTCCGAGAAAAGTTACCATAAGATACTCCAATCTTTTTTCTTCCATTGTAGCTGAAACGGTCAGAATTTTCCAATGATTTGACTGGAAATGTAGGCATAGAAAAAACGCCAGCTCATGTGAGAATGACGTTTTTCAGAGTCTTATACTCAATGAAAATCAAAGAGCAAACTAAGAAGCTAGCCACAGGTTGCTCAAAACACTGTTTTGAGGTTGCAGATGGAAGCTGACGTAGTTTGAAGAGATTTTCGAAGAGTATTATTTTGCCAATCCTTCAGCAATCTTGTCAAGGTTGTATTTCATCATGTTGTAGTAGCTGTCGCCTTCTTTACCTTGTTCTGCGATAGAGTCAGTAAAGATTTGTGCGTAGATTGGGATATTTGTATCTTGTGAGACAGTCTTCATTGGACGGTCATCTACACTTGATTCTACAAAGAGTGATGGAACTTTTGTTTGGCGAAGTTTTTCAACCAAGGTCTTGATTTGTTCAGGTGTTCCTTCTTCTTCAGTATTGATTTCCCAGATGTAGGCACTTGGGACACCATAGGCTTTAGAGAAGTATTTGAATGCTCCTTCGCTGGTTACAATGAGTTTCTTTTCAGCAGGGATGTTATTAAATTTATCCTTACTTTCTTTATCAAGTTTGTCTAACTTATCAGTATATTCTTTGAGATTTTTTTCATAGAATTCCTTGTTGTTAGGATCTTTAGCGCTCAATTGTTTGGCGATATTTTTAGCAAAGATAATTCCATTTTCAAGGTTAAGCCAAGCGTGTGGGTCTTCTTTACCTTTTTCATTTTTTCCTTCAAGGTAGATAACATCAACGCCTTCGCTGACTGCAAAGTAGTCTTTGTTTTCAGTTTTCTTAGCATTTTCTACCAATTTGCTAAACCAAGCATTGCCACCTGTTTCAAGGTTGATACCGTTATAGAAAATGAGGTCAGCCTCAGAAGTTTTCTTAACATCTTCAGGGAGTGGTTCGTATTCGTGTGGGTCTTGTCCAATCGGAACGATACTGTGAAGATCAATCTTGTCACCAGCAATATTTTTAGTAATATCAGCGATGATTGAGTTTGTAGCAACAACTTTTAGTTTTTGACCAGAAGCTGCATCTTTTTTTCCGCTAGCACATGCTACAAGAGCAATAACGGAAAGAAAGAGAACGAGTAATGTACCTAATTTTTTCATTAGATCCTCCAATTTATTGGGGTTTTGCCCCTTATTTTAACAAATGTTTATTTTTCAGTTTCAAATATCGTTGTTTAGGAGAGATAAAGAAACTGATTAAGAAGAAGCTAGCAGCTGTAAGTACGATGCTAGAACCAGCTGCTAAGTTTAAACTATAGCCAATAAAGAGTCCCAAAACTGAAGCTGTAGCTCCAAAGGTTGAGGAAAGGAAAATCATACTTTTCAGGCTATTAGCATACAGATAAGCAGTTGCAGCTGGGGTAATCAGCATGGCTACAATCAGGATAGTTCCAACACTTTGCATGGCTGTCACAGACACGAGAGTCAGGAGTATCATGAGGAGGTAGTGATAGAAATTGACAGGCATTCCCATGGCTTTAGCCAGAAGTTCATCAAAGGAAGTTATCAAGAGTTGCTTGAAGAAAATCCAGATTAACAAGAGAATGACCGCCCCTACGCCCATAGTGATAAACATATCCGTATCTTGGACGGCTAGAATATTACCAAAAAGGATATGGAAAAGGTCAGTTGAACTTTTAGCGACACTAATCAAGATGATACCGAGGGCTAAGAAAGAAGAAAAGGTAATGCCGATGGCGGTATCGCTTTTGATAATCGAGTTCCCCTTGATGTAGGTAATGATGATAGCAGCTAGCAATCCAAAGACAATGGCTCCGATAAAGAAGTCAACGCCTAAGATGAAGGAGAGGGCTACACCTGGTAAGACAGCATGTGAAATAGCATCTCCCATGAGTGACATCCCACGTAGAATGATGAAACATCCCACAGCTCCAGCTACGACCCCGACGACAATAGCTGTTATCAAGGCATTTTGTAGGAAATGGAATTTTTGCAATCCATCGATAAATTCTGCAATCATAGGTCACCTCCATTGAAAAAGAGTCGATTACCGTAAGCTTCTTTGAGATTGGCTTCGGTAAAGGTTTCTTTGGTTGGACCAAAGGCAATCACTTCTCGATTGACAAGTAAGACTTGATCGAAGTAGTGGGAAACCTTGCTGAGGTCGTGGTGAACGATGAGAACCGTCTTACCAGCTTTTTTCAAATCTCTCAGCGTATTCATGATGATTTCCTCACTGACAGAGTCAATCCCAACAAAGGGTTCATCCAAGAGGATATAATCGGCTTCCTGCACCAAACATCTGGCAATCAAGACCCGCTGGAATTGACCTCCAGACAGTTGACTGATTTGACGTTCAGCGTAGTCAGCTAGGCCGACGATTTCAAGGGCTTCCTCTACTTTTTTCCAATGTTTAACATTTAAACTGCGAAAGAGAGGAATAGAGGGAAAGAGTCCTAGTGAGACACATTCCTTGACCTTGATGGGAAAGTTGTAGTCGATATTGATTTTTTGTTCGACATAGGCAATTCGGTGTAAGGATTTTTTAACTTCCTTGTCATCGAGAAATGCCTGACCTTGATGAGGGATAATTCCCAGCATACCTTTTAATAATGTTGATTTTCCAGCACCGTTTGGACCAATGATTCCGGTAATTGTTGGTCCTTGGAGCACTAGTGAAATATCCTTAAGTGCCAACGTTTCTTTGTAGGAGACACTGAGGTTTTCGATACGTATCATAAACTTATATTCCTCCTGACTCTTAATATACCTTAAAAAAAAAATTAAGTCAAGTTAATTTTTCAAAAAATTAAAATATTAACTGAAAAACAATAGAAAGTATCAGTTCATTTTTAATTGCATTCCCAGGTAATTTTTGTTAAGCTAAAAGCAAGTACAAATGAAAGCGAGAACAAGATGACACGTTATCAAGACGATTTTTATGATGCAATCAATGGAGAATGGCAGAAGACTGCTGAAATCCCAGCCGATAAGTCTCAAACAGGAGGTTTTGTTGATTTAGATCAGGAAATTGAAGACCTGATGCTGGCGACAACAGACAAGTGGTTGACAGGAGAAGAGGTGCCTGAGGATGCTATTTTGGCAAACTTTGTCAAATACCATCGCCTAGTTCGTGATTTTGACAAGAGAGAAGCTGACGGTATCACACCTGTTTTGCCTCTCCTTAAAGAATTCCAAGAATTGGAGACTTTTGCAGATTTTACAGCTAAACTAGCAGAGTTTGAGCTTGCAGGAAAACCAAACTTCCTTCCGTTTGGTGTATCGCCAGACTTTATGGATGCCAGAATCAACGTTTTGTGGGCTAGCGCTCCAAGCACGATTTTACCAGATACGACCTACTATGCTGAAGACCATCCTCAACGCGAAGAGCTGTTGACTTTGTGGAAAGAAACCAGCGCTAATCTCCTCAAGGCTTATGATTTCTCTGATGAAGAAATTGAAGACTTGCTAGAAAAAAGACTAGAATTGGACCGTCGAGTTGCGGCAGTGGTGCTCTCTAATGAAGAAAGTTCAGAATATGCTAAACTCTATCACCCATATTCTTATGAAGACTTCAAGAAATTCGCGCCTGCCCTACCTTTGGATGACTTCTTCCAAGCCGTTCTTGGACAAGTACCAGACAAGGTTATTGTAGACGAAGAACGTTTCTGGCAAGCAGCAGAGCAATTCTATAGTGAAGAAGCTTGGCCTCTTCTCAAGGCAACCTTGATTTTGAGTGTTGTCAATCTTTCAACCAGCTATTTAACAGAAGAAATCCGTGTCTTGTCAGGTGCCTACAGCCGTGCGCTTTCTGGAGTTCCAGAAGCTAAAGACAAGGTCAAGGCAGCCTACCAGCTAGCACAAGGTCCATTCAAACAAGCCTTGGGGCTCTGGTATGCCCATGAAAAATTTTCCCCAGAAGCCAAGGCAGACGTGGAGAAAAAAGTAGCAACCATGATTGATGTCTATAAGGAGCGCTTAGCTAAAAATGACTGGCTGACTCCTGAAACTCGTGACAAGGCCATTGTCAAACTCAATGTCATCAAGCCTTATATTGGTTACCCAGAAGAATTGCCAGAACGCTACAAGGATAAGGTAGTCGATGAAAATGCTAGTCTTTTTGACAATGCTCTAGCCTTTGCGCGTGTGGAAATCAAGCACAGTTGGAGTAAGTGGAACCAACCTGTTGACTACAAGGAATGGGGCATGCCTGCTCATATGGTCAATGCCTACTACAATCCACAGAAGAATCTGATTGTTTTCCCAGCGGCTATTTTACAGGCACCTTTCTATGATTTGCATCAGTCATCTTCTGCTAACTACGGTGGTATTGGGGCGGTTATTGCCCATGAAATTTCCCACGCCTTTGATACCAACGGAGCTTCCTTCGATGAAAATGGTAGCCTCAAGGATTGGTGGACAGAGAGTGACTATACTGCCTTCAAGGAGAAAACACAAAAAGTTATTGACCAGTTTGATGGACAGGATTCTTATGGAGCAACCATTAACGGTAAATTGACTGTATCAGAAAATGTGGCTGACTTGGGAGGAATCGCAGCAGCGCTTGAAGCAGCTAAGAGAGAACCAGACTTCTCAGCAGAAGAGTTCTTTTACAACTTTGGTCGCATCTGGCGCATGAAAGGTCGTCCAGAATTTATGAAACTTTTGGCTAGTGTCGATGTGCACGCACCAGCCAAACTCCGTGTCAATGTACAAGTACCAAACTTCGATGATTTCTTTACAACCTATGATGTCAAAGAAGGCGACGGTATGTGGCGTTCACCAGAAGAGCGCGTCATTATTTGGTAATGCAAAGAAGCAAGTAATCAGTAAAAGGCATCCAATCAGGTGTGAAACCTTGATAGGATGCCTTTTATAATGGAAAGACTTGCTGTATAGTTTACTTATACTCTTCGAAAATCTCTTCACCCACGTCAGCTTTATCTGAAACCTCAAAGCGGTGCTTTGAGTAACCTGCGGCTAGTTTTCTAGTTTGCTATTTGTTTTTCATTGAGTATTAAATTGCAAAATTGATTGTCATCATTTTACTAGAAAAAGGGATTGAAAGTTTTTTCGTGAGCGATAGTAGTAGCTGGACCATGCCCTGGATAGACATCGTAGTTTGGTAGGGTGAAGAGTTGGGTTTGGATACTATGGAGGAGTTGCTCCGTACTACCAGTTGGAAGGTCGGTCCGTCCGATAGTTTCACGGAACAAAGCATCTCCTGTCAAGACTAGGTGAGTATCAGGAAAGAGGATAGAAACGCCGCCGATAGAGTGACCTGGTGTTGGCAAGATAGTGAAACGAAATTCCTCTAATTGGTATTCTTCGTGAAAGACAAAAGTGTGTTCTGCAGGTTTTGCGACCACATCCGCCATATCATCGTGGCGTGGAAGCCCAGAGAGATTATCGGCAGGAGTATAGAGCCAGCTGGCTTCGCTCTCTGCGATATAGACAGGAGGATTGCCAAAAGTTTCGCGAACTAAGTCCAGACTCATGATATGGTCATAATGGGCGTGGGTCAAGAGAATAGCGCAGATAGGTTTGTTGATCTTCTCGATTGTCTGACGAATGGCTTCCCAATGGCTACCAGGATCGACGACGATGAGGTGTTTTTCGCCTTCCAAATAATAGGTATTTTCATAGGCAACAGGATTCACGGTTTTATGTATTTTCATATTGGCTCCAATCTCAAAGAATGTACTAAATTAAGTATAGCATAGTTAGGGAGAATAAGCATAAAAAGGAAATAATTCTAGAAAGAAGAATACGGTTTGGATAAGAAAAAAACAAGCCCCGAATGAGATCGAGGCTTAGACTGCTTTAATTTCCTGCGTAATATTTTTGGATTCCCTTGACAATCCCTTCAACTAGTTTATCTTGGTAGTCACTACTGCGGATTTTTTGGTTTTCTTCTGGATTATCCATATATCCCATCTCTAGCAAAACAGCTGGTTTAGCTGTTTCACGTAGAACAGCAAAGGTTGCTTGCAAAAGTCCAGCATCTCTGGCTCCAGTTTCAGCTAACAGTGAAGAATGGATATCAGCTGCGAGACGATTACTTTCACTCATCCGTTCAGGATTGTTGTGCCAATCCTTGTTAATCTTGCTAGGAAAACCAGGTTCTTCCTTGTAAGAATAGGTTTGTATACCAAGATTAACGGTTGTATCATTCCCTTTTGCATTAAAATGAAGGCTGATGAAAAAGTCAGCATTGGTCTTGTTGACCATACGAGAACGCTCGGTAATGAAATCAACGTCTATATCACTGTCTCGAGAGGTAAGAACGGTATAGCCTAGGCCTTCTAATCGTTTACGTAGCTTACGATAAACTTGTAGGTTTAAATCTTTTTCAGCTATGCCATAGTAATAAGCACCGCGGTCCTTGCCACCGTGTCCTGGATCGAGAAAAATAGTTTTAGAGTAATGTCCTTTTTGAAAACCTTGTGCTAATTCACGAACCCATTTTCCATTTCCTTGGAAGAGCTGGTTTTTACCATCGACTGCATAAGTTCCTGTGACATATACACCATCGTCTTTAAGATAGTACCAAGCTTGATAGTCTGGGTCGTAGATCCATTCTTTGTGGGCCATGTAGCCACCAGATTTGAGATAGTAGGAACCAATCCATTGTTTTTGGGCATAGCGTCCACCAGATTTGAGATAAAACCAACTAGAGTAGTTTTGGTCGTAGACCCATTCCTTATCTGCCATAGCACCGCTGGATTTGAGGTAGTAATCGCCCTTCCAGACATTGACCAACATTCTACCGTAGCCATCAAAAGCATACCACTTGCCATTGATTTGGCTCCATTGATTGGATAAATATTTACCTGAACCATTGATATAGTACCAATTATTTCCCATTTGATACCAACTGTTTTCAAGCAAATAGCCATGACTATCAAAGAGATAACCATCATAGAGAGTATCTGTAAATTTGACCCCAGTTTGACTATAAAAAGTCCACTTGCTCCCTTCTTTTACCCAACCAGTCTGTATAGGTTGATTGGGTTTTGTGTCTGTAGAAAGAGAAGGTTTGCTTTCTTTCTCACTTGAGTCAATTGTAGTTGACGAAGTTTCTGTACTAGCTTGTGAACTGCTAGCAGAAGTATTTGTAGAACTGTTAAGAGAATTACTCGTTGAGCTACTAGTTGAACTAGTGGTAGGGTTAGTAGTAGAATGACTTGTGTCATCAGCCAAAACGACTTGGCTAGATAAGCCAAGAACAGCCAAAGCTAAAAGTGTCAGTCTTTTGTGTGCTTTCATGTAATTTGCCTTTCTAGAAAGATGAAAATTCAGTAATTATCGTAAAAAAACTGTTCATATTACTATTATACACTAAAAAAGTTAGAAAATTACTAAAATATCAAATCTTTTCTTATTGAAAAAGAAGAAAGTATTTTCATTTCACTAACTTTTAACGCAGTCAATATCAAAACAAAGTTAGATGAAGAGCTAGATAAATTTGTTGTTTTAGTGTGAATCTTATGTTATCCTTCTTCCCAACAACTGAATAAGCTTTAGAATCCTCTTTTCTAGTTTTCATATTATTAAAAAAGTGATAAAATGGTAGGAAGAATTGGAGAGTAGAGATGCCAAAAGAAGTGAATTTAACAGGCGAAGAAGTTGTCGCTTTAACCAAAGAATATTTAACGGAAGAGGATGTTGCATTTGTACATAAAGCCTTGGTCTATGCTGTTGAATGCCACAGTGGCCAGTATCGAAAATCTGGGGAACCTTACATTATTCATCCTATCCAAGTGGCAGGTATTTTAGCCAAACTCAAACTAGATGCCGTAACGGTTGCCTGTGGTTTCTTGCATGATGTGGTAGAAGATACAGATGCGACCTTGGACGATTTGGAAAGAGAGTTTGGTCCTGATGTGCGCGTGATTGTCGATGGGGTTACTAAGCTTGGTAAGGTCGAGTACAAATCGATCGAGGAGCAATTAGCGGAAAACCATCGCAAGATGCTCATGGCCATGTCTGAGGACATCCGTGTTATCTTGGTCAAACTGTCTGATCGCTTGCACAATATGCGGACCTTAAAACATCTTAGAAAAGACAAGCAGGAGCGCATTTCCAAAGAAACGATGGAAATCTATGCCCCACTTGCTCATCGTTTGGGGATTTCTAGCGTCAAATGGGAATTGGAAGACCTATCTTTCCGTTATCTTAACCCAACGGAGTTTTACAAGATTACCCATATGATGAAGGAAAAGCGCAGAGAGCGTGAAGCCTTGGTGGATGAGGTAGTCACAAAATTAGAAAACTATACGACAGATCGTCACTTGAAAGGGAAGATTTACGGTCGTCCCAAGCATATTTACTCGATTTTCCGAAAAATGCAGGATAAGAGAAAACGTTTTGAGGAAATCTATGACCTGATTGCCATTCGTTGTATTTTAGATACCCAAAGTGATGTCTATGCCATGCTTGGTTATGTGCATGAGCTTTGGAAACCCATGCCTGGTCGCTTCAAAGACTATATCGCTAATCGCAAGGCCAATGGTTACCAGTCTATCCATACGACTGTTTATGGGCCAAAAGGACCGATCGAATTCCAGATTCGGACCAAGGCCATGCATGAGGTAGCTGAGTACGGGGTTGCGGCTCACTGGGCTTATAAGAAAGGCATTAAGGGGCAGGTCAACAGCAAGGAATCAGCTATTGGGATGAACTGGATCAAGGAGATGATGGAGCTTCAAGACCAGGCTGATGATGCCAAGGAATTTGTTGATTCAGTTAAGGAAAACTATCTGGCTGAGGAGATTTACGTCTTTACCCCAGATGGAGCTGTCCGCTCTCTTCCAAAAGATTCAGGACCGATTGACTTTGCCTATGAAATCCATACAAAAGTTGGTGAAAAAGCGACTGGTGCCAAGGTCAATGGTCGCATGGTTCCACTGACAACCAAGCTCAAGACAGGGGATCAGGTTGAAATTGTCACCAACCCGAACTCCTTTGGACCGAGTCGTGACTGGCTCAATATGGTCAAGACCAGCAAGGCGCGCAACAAGATTCGTCAGTTCTTTAAAAACCAAGATAAGGAATTGTCTGTTAACAAGGGTCGTGAGATGCTGATGGCCCAGTTCCAAGAAAATGGCTATGTAGCCAATAAATTCATGGACAAGCGCCACATGGATCAAGTTCTGCAAAAGACTAGCTACAAGACAGAAGAATCCCTCTTTGCGGCTATTGGTTTTGGAGAAATCGGTGCTATTACTGTCTTTAACCGTCTAACTGAAAAGGAACGCCGTGAGGAAGAACGTGCCAAAGCCAAGGCTGAAGCAGAAGAACTTGTCAAAGGTGGCGAGATCAAGGTTGAAAACAAAGAAACCCTCAAGGTCAAGCATGAGGGTGGTGTGGTCATTGAAGGTGCTTCTGGTCTACTTGTGCGGATTGCCAAGTGTTGCAATCCAGTTCCTGGTGACGATATTGTCGGCTACATTACCAAGGGGCGTGGTGTGGCTATTCACCGTGTGGACTGTATGAACCTGCGTGCCCAAGAAAACTACGAGCAACGTCTCCTTGATGTAGAGTGGGAAGACCAGTACTCTAGCTCAAATAAGGAGTATATGGCCCATATCGATATTTACGGCCTCAACCGTACAGGACTGTTGAACGATGTACTGCAAGTCCTCTCAAACACAACCAAGAATATCTCAACAGTCAACGCCCAACCAACCAAGGATATGAAGTTTGCTAATATCCATGTATCCTTCGGCATTGCCAACCTCTCGACGCTGACTACGGTTGTAGATAAGATTAAGAGCGTGCCAGAAGTTTATTCTGTCAAACGGACCAACGGCTAATTGTCCTAGCTCTTACTAGAAAGGCTATTATGAAAATCATTATCCAACGGGTTAAAAAAGCCCAAGTGAGTATCGAAGGTCAGGTTCAGGGCAAAATCAATCAAGGGCTCTTATTGCTGGTTGGTGTTGGACCAGAGGACCAAGAGGAAGATTTGGACTATGCTGTGAGAAAACTTGTCAACATGCGGATTTTTTCAGATGCAGAAGGCAAGATGAACCTGTCTGTCAAAGATATTGAAGGAGAAATCCTCTCTATTTCTCAGTTTACCCTCTTTGCGGATACTAAGAAAGGCAATCGTCCAGCCTTTACAGGTGCAGCCAAGCCTGATATGGCATCAGACTTCTATGATACTTTCAATCAAAAATTAGCGCAAGAAGTGCCCGTTCAGACAGGTATTTTTGGAGCGGATATGCAGGTTGAGCTGGTTAATGACGGACCAGTCACCATTATCCTTGATACTAAAAATAGATAAGAAAGACCAAGCCAAGCCGGCTTGGTTTTTCTTATCTATTACAAAATACTCCAAAATGAAATCTGTTCTTGATAGGCTTTTGGAAAGTCTCTTTTCAGGATTTGGCAAGTGCGATAGGGAGGGATGAGATGTCCTAGGATGAGGAGAGTTCCCTGAAGGAAAAGTGGCATACCACTTAAACATATCAAGGAGAGAATCATCAGGCTATCCCATAGGAGGATTTGTAAGGCAAAGCGCCAGAATATCGGTCTAATCTGGGAATAGAGTTGGCTAAAGTGGTCACAAAGTTGGTTAGAAAGATAGGTCAATAGCACAGGATGAAAGAAAATGAGCCAACCGCTATAAATCAAAATCCAGTCCCAAGTGAGCGCCTCTTTAAATGTCAAAAATGCCAGCATGATTCCATCAATGACAAGGAGCTCAATGGTTTTGATGAAGATGATTTTTTTCATGCTAAAACCTCCTTTTCCTTAGAGACACTCTCATAAAGAGATGTGTTGGTCATAAAAGTCTGGATAGTGTTCCCTTAGGTAGTCCGCCGTCCTATAATATAAAGTAGAATGACAAGCAGTGACAATTGGCATAAGAGAGGGAAAACGCTGAGAACTAACGAAGGTTAAAAGGACAAAAAATAGAAAATCAATGGTGAGAACTCCTAAATAGTAGAAGCGAATCTTTTTATTGATTTGAGGATAAATCTCAGCGAATTGATGTTTGAGTCGGACTACCAAGCGAAATAGCAGGAGTCCCTGAGCAAGGAGGAAAATAAAACCAGTGATCAGGAGCCATTCTAAAGCTGTCTCTTGTCTTGTGCTAAAAAATGCAAATAGTAGCAAATCGATGACTGCAATTGCTATAAAATGGATTCTAAAGAGTTTTTTCATGACAAGACCTCCCTCTTTTATCTAGCTTCATTCTACTCCAAAAGAATGGGAGTTACAAGTAAAATGATAAAAAATTTTAGTAAGGAGATTCTGATAGATTTCCTTATTTGATTTCCCTCTTATTGTTCCACTTCTTCATCGTTCCAGACAAATAAAGCTCCAATTGCATTGATGATATAAAAGATGTATTTTCCGATATTGGCGAAGTTTCCTTGAATACCAGCCTTTGTAAGCTGAACGAAATTGTAAATCAACCAAAAGCCCCACTGAGTTGTTAGTTTTAATGCGTTCAAAGCGTTGGCAATGAGGGACAGTCCAAAGGCAATAGTTGTTACGTAGGCAAGGAGATTCATCTTACCTCCATAGCCAATATAGTTGGTCACAAAGGCAAAGAGGAAGGCGATGATTGAAATAATGATGGCTGCCAATTTTACCTGTTTTTGGCTCATTTGGTTGGGTCTGCCTTCTTGCGAAGCTTCCCATTTCTTTATGGCAAAGGTATAAATGAGGAAGGTGACGGGATAGGTGATAATGGCCGCCTTATTTCCAAGGATATAATCAATAGCACCGGACAAAATAGTATTAACAATCCCAAAGTAATTTCCCCATTTGCTTAATTTTCCCGTGAAACGAGTGGATAACATGGAAATCCCAACGTTGGTTACGGAAATCAATCCAAAGGGAACAAGAGCAGTCCATGGTCCCCAATCTACAAATTTATCGAGGCGTGAGTTGAGGTAACCAGATGCAATCGCAATTCCAACGACCAAAGTAACCCCGAAGAGGTCAAACCATTTGGATGTCGCAAAAATTTTTAGTGATTTTTTCATAGTTTAAACTATCTTTCTTGTTTTTTTACAAACATTCTACAACTAAATGAAAGTAAAATCAAATGATAGAAATAAAACCCTGAAAATAAAACTTTCAGGGTTGGTTGGGGTGCTTGAGAAATTAGTCGATTTTCTCGACGTAGAGTTGTTTGGCAATGTCCATACCTACTTGTAAATCCTCTTCCTTACTGAGGATAGTGAAAGTATTGCTGAAGCCATCAAACTGCTTGACTTGGAGAGGATCACCGATGTGAAGTGAGTGCTTATCCAGATAATGGAGAATGTCAAAACTATCGTGCACACGAGTCAGGCGGTAGGCGCCAGCTTCCTTGATATCAGCTAGTGGGAGGTTGTTGATTTCAACCAGAAGTTCTCCCTTGGCAGGAATAGTTCCTCCGTGAGGGCAGGTTTTGGGGAATCCAAGCAATTTTTCAAGTCTCTCCACGAATAGGTCAGAGACAGTATGTTCCAATACCTCAGCTTCCTCGTGAATCTGGTCACTCGTATAGTCTAAATGATGAACTAGAAAAACTTCAATCAAGCGGTGTTTACGGTAGAGCTCAGAGACCAGTTTGAGGCCGAGGTCAGTCAGTAGATAGCCAGATTCCTTGTCTTTGAGGATGAGATTTTCACTTTTCATCCGTTTAATCATTTCAGTTACGGCAGGGGGAGATACTTGCATACGAGCCGCAATTTCCTTGTTGGTAATCTTATGTAGGTATGTGCCAATTTCATAAATACATTTTAGATAATCTTCTTTATTCGGGGTCATTCGTTTCCTCTTGTCTAATATCTTTATCTAGTATATCAAAAAAAGCTAGATTTCTCTAGCTGTGACTTTTTATGTTATACTTATTGCAAGAGAAAAAACGAGGAGATGAATATGACAAAAATAGCTCTTCTTTCAGATATTCATGGAAATACTACAGCCTTGGAGGCTGTTTTGGCAGATACTCGGCAGCTAGGAGTGGATGAATACTGGCTTCTGGGAGATATTCTCATGCCAGGGACAGGGCGTAGAAGGATTTTGGACTTGTTGGCTCAACTACCGATTACAGCTAGAGTTTTGGGAAACTGGGAAGATAGTCTGTGGCATGGTGTCCGCAAGGAACTAGATAGTACTCGTCCTAGTCAACGTTATCTCTTGCGCCAGTGCCAGTATGTTTTAGAGGAAATTTCCCTAGAAGAAATTGAACTGCTCCACAATCAACCCCTCCAGATTCATCGTCAGTTTGGTGATTTGACGGTAGGAATTAGCCATCATCTGCCTGATAAGAACTGGGGACGAGAGTTGATTCATACTGGAGCGCAAGAGGATTTTGACCGCTTGGTGACCAATCCGTCTTGTGATATTGCTGTTTATGGTCATATTCACCAGCAGTTGCTTCGTTACGGGACTGGTGGGCAATTGATTGTCAATCCGGGTTCGATTGGCCAGCCTTTCTTTCTAGATGCTCAGTTACGGAAGGACTTGCGCGCCCAGTATATGATTTTGGAGTTTGATGATAAGGGCTTGGTAGATATG
Source organism: Streptococcus mitis (assembly GCA_963515655.1). Taxonomy (GTDB): domain Bacteria; phylum Bacillota; class Bacilli; order Lactobacillales; family Streptococcaceae; genus Streptococcus; species Streptococcus mitis_DP. The sequence goes on along the minus strand of CAUPZW010000034.1, from coordinate 4,326 downwards.
GACTTCCGACGAGTGGATTACGATGTGGCAGCTGAATTGCAACTGGCTAAAGACCTCAAACTTCCTTATTTTGAGGTTTACTATGAAAGTCTGGTCAATGGTATTCACCATACTCATCATCAGGAATTTCTGAGAGAATTGGCCCAGAAAGAGGGCTATGATAGGGAATTAGATGCTTGGTTGAAAAGTGGTAACGATTGACATTACAACTAAAAAGGGTATAATAATAGAAAAAGAAGAGTAGAGGCAGGGTAGCCTCGTAAAAAGGAGAAGAGGATGCAAATTCCAAGTAGATTTACCATTGCGACTCATATGCTGATAATCATTGCCCTCAAGGGGAAGGAAAGCAAGGTGACCAGTGATTTTTTAGCTGCTAGTGTCGGGGTCAATCCTGTCATTATCAGAAAGACCTTGTCCCAGTTGAAGAAGGCAGAGCTGATTTCAGTAGCGCGTGGAACAGGGGGAACAGAGATTGTTAAGGATCTAAAGGACATTAGTCTATTAGATGTTTATCAGGCGGTTGAGTGTCTTGGTAAAACAGGTCAACTCTTTAGTTTTCATGACAATCCCAATCCAAATTGCCCAGTTGGAGCTCATATTCATGATGTTTTGGATCAAAAATTGGAGAGAATCCAGCAAGCTATGGAGGCTGAACTTGGTCAGACCAGTTTAGAGCAAGTTGTGGCCGATGCAGAGAGTCAAATGAAGGAGTAATTTTTTCTTTAAGACAAGAAAAGCTTATGAGAAGGTTTTTATACTTAATGAAAATCAAAAAGTAAACTAGGAAGCTAGCCGCAGGTTGCTCAAAGCACTGCTTTGAGGTTGTAGATGAAACTGACGAAGTCAGCTCAAAACATGGTTTTGAGGTTGTAGATGAAACTGACGAAGTCAGTAACATATATACGGTAAGGCGACGCTGACGTGGTTTGAAGAGATTTTCGAAGAGTATTACCTTTTCATAAGCTTTTTATCTATTCTTCCAAGCTTGGTAACGGGTATCAATCAATAATTGGGTAAGGCGACCCATAGTTTCCCTTTCTTCTGGAGTGAGGGATTGCGCTTGGACAAAGAGATGATGAATGTACTCGATAGCCTTGAAGGAAGACAGGTCATTGATAGAGGTGATACCAGCATCAAGAATACTGCCAAAGAAGAGGTCGAAGTAAAGTTGGAGTTCCTCGTCAGGGACTGTGGCCACCCACTCCTTGAAGGTTGTGTCAACTTGTTGGCTATCACTGTTGGTCTTGTCCAGTTGAACGAAGTGTTTGTTCTCAATCTGCCAACTAAAGGTATCATGCTGGGCGATACCACCAAAGGCAGTACTGTGCACGATGATTTGGTGGTTAGGAATTTCCATCATCATACCGATAATGGACCCTTGTGGGATGAAGACCTTGGTTCTATCCATTATCCTTTGATAGCCCTCGGTTTGTGTCAATTCTTTGTGGAGACCAGGCGCATCAAAGGTATAAACTGCTGTGATTTGATCTTGCAAGCTTTGCTCAATTTGACTAGCAGCATAGATGGCTAAATTTCCTCCCTTGGAATGCCCAGCCAGAATGACCTTTTGCTTAGGATAGTGGGCAAAAAAGTTCTTTAAATAGCGAAGGGCGTGCTTTTGAGCAGGAATTTCCTTCATATAGGTCAGGTGGAAATCTTCCTTCCAGCCAATGATACTGTCATCTGTCCCACGAAAGACAATTAGATAGGTATCGAGAGTGAGACGGTAGGTTATAGCCGCAAATTGTTTTTGCAGTTCAGGGTCGATGTCGTTGATAAAATGGGAGAGTTTGCAATTTTTGAAGCGTTTGTGTTGAGCTAGTTCATCTAATAGCTGGAGCCGATTTTTATTGGTCAACATGTTCGATTCTCTTGGAACCTGAGGTGCAAGGGCTAAAAGACGCTGAGGAGTTGTGGAGACTAGATTATCAAAGGAGAGGTAGGTGGCTTCTGTTAAGGCTAGAATGTCTAATTCATTTAAAGGAAGGTCGTAATAAGAATCGTATGCGACATCTTTCAGATAGTCAAAAATATTGGCCATAAGAGCTCCTTTCTTTTTATTTATCTTATCACAATCACATATAATTTACTAGTTGGTTTGTACGAGCTCTCTACATACTGACCTATAATGGTATGATTCAGACACATAGAAGACAGTTTGCTTTTATTTCAAACCTCTAAACATACTTGTTTGTATCTGTTTGGCGTCAATCCCATTCTCTTTTAAGAAATTCTTCATCTCATTTATATCATCAGGTTGGCCGGTTAAGAGATAAATAGCTTGGTTACCGTATTTCACAACCGCATTTTTTAAAAATGCTTGGCTTTGAGAAAAGGTTTCGCTAGTTTTATAAGTTAGATTCGGATTATTCCTACTAAGCTCTCTTAACTCATTATCAAAAATGTTTACTCCTTTGTCTAAATGATTAAGAATGATGGAGCGCTTACCAGCCCACTCTTTCACAACTGGACGTAGAGTAGAAATACCGACATCAGAGGCAAAACAAACCAGTGCTTGGTCATTGTCTTTAACAGATAAAGATGACTCCAGCCAACTCATCTCAATTTTACTACCAGCTGGTAAATGTGTTAAGGTTTCCTTAAACACGCTACCACTATTATGGGTTACAATAAGAATTTCATCCTCATCAGGAGTGGAAGCAAGGGTTAGCCATCGGCTAGCCTGATCCTCCTTTACTGGACTTTTGTCTGGACCAAACGAGCTGTCAGGAAGCTTAAACTGAGCATAGGAGCCAGCTTTCCATATTTGATTTTTTGGTTTTGTGATGTGAACTAAATACAAATCTCCGCTGGGATTTTCAATGGATTTTATCGATAAAGTTTGACTTCGTCCAAGATAGGTAATGATTCCCCAAGATATAAAGCCGAGCACTCCAAGTGTAGTTAGAATAATTATGAACATTTTTTTCCCTCGTTTCATTTTTAACTCCTATAGTGTAGTAATTTTTCATGAATGAATAATATTTTTTTTCATTCAATAATTTCCAAAAAATAAAGAAAAGATTTCTTTATTTAAGTATTCCTTTAATGAAGTTGGTTGCTAGTATTTCTACAGTTTTGCTAATATCTGGAAAATCATTTTCTGTGATATGCATATCCATGTAGTAAAATAGGTTGTAAACTTGTAAAATATCTTGAATTTTTTCTGGAGAATGGCCTTCAGCCTGCAAACGATGAGTAAAGGTTTTTACGAGAAATTGATGAAATGGATTCGTGACTTTCCCTTCTTCTGAGGAATAGTAGCTATGCAACTCATCTGCTATGGCAGGATTGTACCATTCTGCAAGGATTTTATTGGAAGAAACGAGTGCTCTGGATTGAGCAAAGAGTTGACTAATAAGATCAATCATATCAATTTCCCAATCCAGTTCTTCGATCATAGTTTGGCGAACACGGTTGTTTTCATCAATATAGATATCTAAAAAAATAGCTTCTTTACTTTCGTAATAGTTATAAAAAGATCCGACTGCCATATGAGCTTGTCTAGCAATTTCTGAAATTCCTGTCGCCTTGTATCCTTTTTTTGAAAAAACTTCATAAGCTGCGGATTTCAAAGCCTGTTTTTTGTCCAATTTGATTCACCTCTTTTCTGAATGAATATTAAATATCGTTCATTCACATCTTAACAAATCTTTTTCAGATTGTCAATCTGAAAGCTAGAACTTTTTACGGATATCACTCGATAAGGAGCTTTTCAATGTTAGAAGAGTATAGAGTGTCGTTTTAACTACACTCAAGGTTTGAAAGAATAGATATAAATTTTGGTTAAGGGGATGGATAAAAGAACTGAAATGAAGGTTGAAAAAATTAAAAATAAATGGGTAGTGCTGGCACTATGTCTGAAAATAAGGTATGATATCAATGGGGTTATTCACTATCTGTTTTTGAGCTGTTGTGACAAGGAAATGTCAAAAAAGTATTAGATACTAAGCCCTCTATTTATACTAAAGGATTTAAGACTCCTAAAATCAGCAAAGGAGAATCAGATGCACAAGATTTTACTAGTAGAAGATGATCAGGTCATTCGTCAACAGGTCGGGAAAATGCTCTCTGAATGGGGATTTGAAGTGGTCTTGGTAGAAGACTTTATGGAAGTTTTGAGTCTTTTTGTCCAATCGGAACCTCATCTGGTCCTCATGGATATTGGGCTGCCCTTGTTTAATGGTTATCACTGGTGTCAGGAAATTCGCAAGATTTCCAAGGTGCCTATCATGTTTCTGTCTTCCAGAGACCAGGCTATGGATATCGTTATGGCAATCAATATGGGGGCGGATGACTTTGTGACCAAGCCTTTTGACCAGCAGG
>CAUPZW010000033.1:0-18350 GCA_963515655.1 Streptococcus mitis | reverse complement strand
CATTATCTACAGCCAAGGTAATCATATCCTGATGCTGACCGTCTTTAAAATAGTTCGTTGTTCTAGCGACTACTTCTAGAGCTTTCCCAGTATTCTGATTGACTTGGTAGGATTTATCATTTGTCTCTGCATACAATTCCATAAACCGTCTACTAATGATTCCTTCTTTTACTCCATCCATAGCTATTAAGCGGACATCCTGAAGCCTATCTTTATGAAGCTCATAGTAGCTCATTAGATCGATTGGAGCTTCCGCAAATACTAAACGTTTAGGATTCCCAATATCAATTGAAAAGCCTAGTTGTCCGTCTGAATTTCTCATAATTTGTTTTAGGCGTCCGCGTTCAGGATAGTGCTCCCGATTCTCTACTATTCCCTGAAGACTCGCTCCAGCTAAAAAGCCTGTGTTGTCCTTATACTTAAAGACGATCACAGGCTCAAAATAGTCTCCTTTTTTTCGGATTGCTTCCGCTATACTGCCTTGGCTAATAAAGAAGTTAATCGTATCATCTGAAAGGCCTCTCTGTGCTTTCAAATAGCGTCTAGAGGCGCTGAAGTCCTGACGCTCATATCTTTCCAAGTGATAGCTAAAAAGCTCTTTTGAGGCTGTCTGAGCTTCTAGATCGACTTCCTTAAATTCTCCAGTTTCTAAAAAATGCATCGCCTCCTTGTAAGAAACACCTCGTATGGTTTGAACTAACTGAATGACATCTCCAAATTCAGTTCTTGAATTCCAGTGAAATTCATTTTTCTTTGTGTCTATTACAAATGAATCGTGCTCTGTCCAAGTATAGCTATAGCTTCCTGTACGCTTTAACTCTATGCCTAGTTGTTCTGCAACAGAAATAATAGATAATCTTTTGGCTTCTTCTTTGCTTAACACCATTTGTTATCCCCCTACAATGAAAATTCTGGCTCTTCTTTTTCTGCTACTATATCTTGTGTCTGTTCTTTCTCAAGTTCTTCGGCTACTACAAAACGGTTTAAATCAGGAATATGGAGTTGAACTTGTTTTAGCTTATCATGAACTAACAAGTCTTCATCAATATGATAGACCGCTTCCTGATGACCATTAAATCCTTTCTCTAGATCAATATCATCAAAGCGGATAACAGCCAACTCTGTCAAACTTCCCTTATACCAAGCTCCAATCTCACTTTCAAGATAGAATCGAACGGATTCTCTATCTTCCGTCTTTGTATCCCGTAAATAAGCTAGTTCCCAGCTTTCACCTTGAGAATAACCAACGACCTCTTGAATGATTAACTCCTGATTATTAGTGTCTAAAATCTGGTTAATATCTCCTAAACGTGGTACTAGAATTTCCTGAGCTAATGAAACGGCTTCTGTACGATAGTTGAAAAACTCATATTGTTCCCTATCATCTACATAGTTCCTAACAAAGTCTGAATAATGAGGGAAATGTTCCTGAAAACTAGGTGAAATCATTCCATAGATATAGGCTTGTTTTACTGTTTCAAACTGGGCTATTTGATAATATGAGGGATCAAGTTTGCCCTCTTGATTCAATAGTTCCTTGATATTTTCTGGAAGTTGAATTGGTTCTGAGTCTGGCCAAGTTTTCTTAGAATAGTTGATTACTTCTTCATAGAGAATCGTATCAATTTCTGGATTCTCCATTTCAAGCAAAGTATCTACAATTTGAGCATATTCTGAAAGATTGGAACGATAATCAGTAATCAAGCCATCTTTACGAACCTCCCACTCCTCAACCTGAGCATTTTCTGGAGTTCGTAGTAACAATATCTCCTCAGCTTCCAGATCAACTCCAATGACCTGATCCCCATTTGGTAGTTGATCCATCTCCAATTCTTGGATTTTAGCATCTAATTGATTATTAACCTGAAGCAAGTCTTGTTTCAAGTGAAATAATTCTTCTGCATTGGCCTTTAATTCCTCAAAGTACTCTCTGGAGATTTTCACTGGTTGAACCAATAAATCTTTCTCTCTTTGTTCTCGAGGGTAGGAAAACAAGTAGGGAGCAACTTCTTTAAAATCTTGATAATTCATCCATTTTATAGATTCTGTAACAATCATATTCTGGACATCGATGACATCTGTATGAGGAGTAATCCAGCCAGATAAAGCCAACTCTTTTACGGCTTCAGATAGGGGGTAAGGAGGGATATGTTCTAAAATCCCCTCAAAATAACCAATCCCTCGAGCAGTTTCTTCCTCAACTTCACGCTTCATTCGTTTAAATTGTTTTTGTAGTAGTGTATTCATTCTATTTCCTTTCTAACTCACTTTGAGAGGAACTTCCTCAACTTCCTTAATCTCAATATGAATAACATTTTCTTCCCCAACCTGGTCTTTCCACTCATCAATATCGCTTAGATATCGCTTGTAACGATACCAGTTGTCATCGTTCGGGCCATTACTTAATAGGTAGGCTCTTGGATGCGTATCCAGGTTAAATTTTTGATCTCGAAAAACATTTTGTTTGGATAGGAAGAGCAGGGCTTCTGTTGTTCCAATCGTAGCAACCTCATGTGGTGTCAACAGTTCTCGACCAATTTTGGAGTTCTGCTTAGAACTGCTGGCATTTCTTCCTCTGCTCTCACTATAATTCTGATCATTCAAAGTTTGCTTCCCTGATCGCTCAGATAGATACTTAAGCGTATCTAAGTCATTAGAACCTAAATAAAGAATAGCACCACAGTTATTGATAATCGTCTTCGTATTTTCTTTACCATATAACACTTCAATCTGACTTTGAGATTGCACCATCATCTTGATAGAAATCTCTCGAGAACGAATAACAGAGATAATTGGCGGTAAATTAGGAATCTTCCCAATCTGACCAAACTCATCTGCCCATACTTGTAAATGCAATAAGTCTTCCCTGGTCTTTGTTAGATGCTCACCTAATATAACTGCATCTGCAGTCTTTATTAGCACATCAAAAATGGTACTAAAAAGAAGGGCAGATAAGAACTGGTAAGCCGGATCCACTTCTGGAATATGAATGAAAACTGCTGTTTTTTCAATATTCCATTTTTCAATTTCCAGCGTATCTTTTTCAATAATCTTTCTCAGCTGTTCATGATCAAATACTGAGAATGTAGTCGCAAAAATGGCGTAGACAGAAGCACGTGTCTGTCCATCAAAGTTTTTATTGAATAGATCCCATTGCCTGCAGGCATAATTCCCTGGGCTCCTTCTCTCCAGGTCTTCAAACATCAATTCAACTGGGCTTTCCGCTTCCGGATGATTCCGTCTCAATTCTCGAATCATATCTGTAACCTGCCCTAAATTAGGCAGATAGTGATCGATCTGACCATCAAAATAAAGATAGCCAATTAGAGAACGCATCAAGAGTTTAGTGGCTGCTGGCCAAAAAGGATCTCCCTCATGACCATTTTTATTAAGAGATTCCGTGATCGCTTCAGCTACCCGGTCTATATCCATTTCATTATGAATATATTTAAAAACGTTGAAGCCATCTGAATTCAAAAAAGTAATCAGATCAAAAATTTTCATCTTGTAACCTTTTTCTACAAGTGATTTCCCTGTCTCATGAATCAAAATCCCTTTAGTATCTGTGGTTACAAAACTAGAATTGGCTTGTAATATATTCGGTTTTACAGCACTACGTGTCTTTGAATCCCCTGTACCTCCATACACCAGAATATTTTTATTAATCTGATTATCAAAGCTCAAGCGGTTATTAAATAGCCCCATCTGACTGTTCTGGGTAAAGATCATATTCTTTTCAGGTTCTTCGTCTCGGAATCTCATCAACTCTTCTCTTGTCGCAAAACGAGCTGATCCATGTTCTTCTCCATAACGGTAAGTCCCCGTATCAGATACTCTCAAATACAGTAGAAAAGCAATCAAAAATCCGCCCATACCAAGCAATAAAGAAGTTGGAGTAAATTGAAAATCAAACCAAGACTTGTCACTTAGATGGTCGTTCATCCAGTTAAACTTCCCAAAACCAAATACATCTGTTACTGAATCGGTATCTGGTGCTAACAACCATAGTTTAAAGAGCCAATGAAAGAGATAAAACAAGCCTAATCCTAACAACAAATACGGTCTAAGTCTCCGTTTCTTCTTTTCTGTAATCACTTCATTTTTCCTCCAATCTGTGGTTCGATATTTTCTGGAAGAACAAACTCCTTCGTATGAATGTTTACCTGGAGGGAAGAAATTTTCTCTTGTTCCACTGCTTTGAAATGTTGCAATTTCTCCTCAAAAGAAGTCGTTTTCCCATTTTTAAGATTTCGCTCATTGAATCCTTTAGGATCTCTTGTGATGCCTTCTAGGACATCCTTAAAGGCCTGTTCGACAACTCCTTTATCTTTTGCATTGAAAGCAAGAGTTGTCTTACCATCAGGGTGTGTATAAAAAGAAAAGCCAATCCCGTATTGGCCAAGTTCTTTTCGAACTGCCTCGAGATTGACTTCATTATGTAGTAATTGCTGGACTTCTTTCGTATCTGCCGTTGCCATGAATTTATTCCAGTCTGTCTCACCAGTAAAGAGGACATTTTCCCCTCTGGCCTGATACATTTCAACTGCCTTAGAGCTCACCAGGAAGAGTCCTTTTAAGATGATTTCTCCTGTCACAAGAGTTGCCCGTCCTAATTGGGCTACCACTTGTTCTTGTTCCATTTTAGCTCACCTCTTCAATTTTGAAATAAAGATCTTTCAATTGAGTAGCTTGAGAGTCTTTCGCAAGAATCTGTTGTTTCAACTCATCAATCCTATTTTGACACTGAGCAATTTCCTCATTGGCTTCCATGATAAAATCTTTGTTAGATTTGATTTTATTTTTAATAGATTGCTTATAAGTAACCGTCTGAGCCTCAAAGCTATCAATAACCTCTGAAGGCAAATTTACTGTAGTCGCATTAGAAAGAGAGAAGGAAGATTCAGCCTTTTGATCAAAAATCGTTTTATTCTCTTTATGAGTAAATGTTGCAACAACCGGTGCTACTTCTTCTATAGCTACATCTTGTGTATTTTCATCTTGTGAAGGTTCTACTTGTTCTTCCTCATTTTCATCTAACCTACTGAAATGATCTGTAGTCCATTCATTAGAAGAATAGGTAACTTTATCTTCTCCAACCTCATCTTGAGGCTTCTGAGAAACTAGCTCAGCAATTCTTTGACGAGACATATTCGCCTCTGTCTTGACCGTTAGATCTTCTAGTTCAGGATCTGGTTCTGGTTGGAATTCGGGTTGGGGTTGAGGCTCTGATGTTCCTGGTGAGGTGTTCTTTTCTTTATGTTTTGCTAAAAAATGAAGCAAACCTCTCTTTTTCTTTCCAGCACTCATACCAAAATTCTCCAGCAACTGATCGATGATTCCAACAAAAGGTATTTCAAGTTTTTCTTCTTGTAGGATTTCACCTTCAGAATTGAGAGAATAAAGCCGATAGATTCCGTTTATTCTATTACTCTTCATTCTCTCGTTGATGATTTCTAGCCTTGATAACAACTCATCTCGGTGCTCAAATGTTTCCTCTTGATTAGTCAGTTGATTGATAATTTTATACATGGTTCACTCCTTGGTTACTTGATTGTGCTGGAAGAATGAGTTCCTTCATTTCCTGATAGGATAAGCCACTCTCTTCTGATATAGCGACGAAAAGTTGTGCTTCAAAATCTTTTTCTTGTGCTATGTAATTCTTGATTTTTTCATCTGCTTCTTCTTTTTGTCGTTGCGCTTTTTCCTTATCTTTCCTAACTTTTTCAAGCTTACCTTCAAGTTGTTCTATTTTTTTACTCATTCCGTTCTCCTTATTGATTACTACTAGTTGCGGTTGTTGGTTCAGAAGATGTAGGTGTTGCCGTTGATGTAGAGGAAACTGGAGTCGAGCTTGAACTGCTAGTATCTGTATAAGTTCCTATACTTTGTCCTCTCGCTTCAGTCAATACGATGGGCTCTATTTTATTGATCAATAGTTTCCCTGCTTTTTCTACGTAGGTCAACCGAATTGTCGCCTTAGTGCTACCAGTGAGCCCCTTAGAAGCCCTATTGTCTTTCTCTGTTAAGGTGGTACTAGTATATTGAACCTGAGCTAAAGCAATTTTATGTTGTTTATCAATGTATATAGATCCTGATTCAAAAGCTTGGTCAACCACATACCCCTTATAGGTCTGATTAACTGGTTTCTGTTCTTCTTGAATAGTTTCCTGATACATGGAATCTGTCATAAAAGGCTTATAGCGTGGTCTATTCTCTTCTAAATCCTTCTTCGTATAGTAAGCAATCAAAAAATCTTCAACCTGTTGCTCAGAAAGAGAAAGTTGTTCCTGCTGTTTCTCTTCTTTATCTTGCTTCACCTCTTCCTGTCTTTGACTAGTCTGTCTCAAATTCTGTTGTACTTGAGCAATAGAATAACCCAATACAATACATAAAACGGCAATGAATCCCATAAAGAGTCCCTTTACCATTTTGATTAACTTTTGATTATACATTCTTTTCCTTTCTTATTTAGGGGTAACAAAATAGATACCTGATTGTGGTTTCAAGGTACGCCAATTCATTAGGTATAAACCAGTAAAGTTCATTTCTGACATTAAGAAGCTACCATCACTATTAACGTACTCACAGAATCCAAGGTGACCATAGATTGGTGATGCTCCAGCTACACCATTCATGAATACAACTGCAGAACCTGGTTTAGGAGTCGTTGAAATTTCATATCCTTGAGCTTGACCGCTATCAACCCATTGATTGGCATTTCCTAAATACGGATAAATTCCTATTCCAATCTGAGCAAAACGGTTATAGACATACCAAGTACAATTTCCTAGTGCATAGGCATTACCTGGATAACCTTGACCCTCTAGAATTGCTTGATCGGTAGGTAGACCATAAGGTAGCTTATCTTTATATTCTGATGGAACTTGCTTGCTAGAAACACCTGTCGAACCTCCTCCTTTATTTTTTAAGAAATTCAACCATTGACGGGCTGCAGATTGCCGTTCTAAGAGCTTGTTTCCTGGAACTCCTAACCAAGCGTTCAAAAAGTCCTCCGCAAGAGCTTCTACGGATCCAGTAGATGTTACAATTCTTCTGAATGCTGCACGTCTAGTTGGATCATCTTCCTCCAGAAGAAATTTTGTTTGGACTTCCGCAGACCAAATATCTCCATTCACAGATTTTGCAAAATTCCACAATGCAAGAGCACGGGGGCCAGTAAATTGACCTATCCCAATCCCGATATAGTGCAAACCGTTGACTAGATAACCTCTTTCATTTAGAGGCAAGGTAGGGTACATAGCTTGAAAGGCTCCCCAATTACCAACTAGATTTTCTGCAGTTGGTTCTTTAGCAACTTTATCAAACTGATTATTGGTTAGAAAGTCTGTTTCATAGCGTTTAAAGGTGATGGAACTCTCAATATCAAATCCTCCCAAAACGGCTGCGATTCCTTCATCTGTTGCTTCTGGTATATTTTTTTTGATTGCATCCGCAAAAGCTCTTGCACGTCTTCCTTTATCTCCAGATGTTTCAATATTACTGACAACAGACGTTGCTTGGGTATATTCTACACGCTGGAAGTAAAAACCGACATTGACATAAGTCCAGCTCTTCTTGATATTCCCATCTTTATCTTTCTTGTTTGATCGATCAGGTTCTAGCTTTTGATAATAAACGGTTTGATTTCCTTCAGGTGCTACCTTTCCAATAATATCTCCAGCTTTGATGTGATCACCTGTTTTATAGCGAATCGTATCTACGTTCTTATACAGAAACTTGGAATCCTGATCACTAATTTCTATGTCACTCCCCTTAACTTCAACTTTCCCATCTAAAACAGCTAACAGAGACTGACCTCCTGAGGCCTGCAAAACAGAGCCATTAAAAACTTCCGTCTTCGTTTTATATCCAAAACGCTCAATAATCTGAAGCGGTGCTTGCGATTCAGGTTGTTCTTCTGTATAAAATGGATTATCTAGTTCTTGAAGAAACATATATTTTCCACTATCTCTAGCAATTTCTAAGAGTTGTTTATACTCCTCTAACTCGTCCTTATCAAACTTATAGAGATTATTTTTGGTATAAAGCTCTTCCATCGTTTTAAGATTGTCTTTATCCCCATTTAAATTCTTCCATAATGTATCTAAGTAAAGTTTTCCACGATTCTGTTGTGAAAAATATTTATTCCCGTCTATACGAAGCTTATCTGAAATATCATCATACTTATAATTCAAGTACAAAAGCGGATCGTCAATTTTTGTCCAATAGTCTACCTTGTCATTCGATTTTTCACGATCCAATTTTGAAAGATACAACCAGGTATCATTCATATCAAATTCATCTTGACGGGTAATTCCTGAACTACCGATACCAAGTATAGCCAGAAACAAAAGCAGACCAAAAGCAATCAGATAAGCCTTTAAGCTAAATGGGCTTTTGATAATAGCTTGAAGCGGTTTAGAACCTACACGGTAGACCTTCCTCGCTTTCTTAGCAACTTTCCCTGTTTTGGAAGTAGCTAAGCGTTTCTTATAGGCCTGAATACGACGAGAGAGTTTTCCTTCCCAAGAAAATTCTCTTGGAGTTCGAGTGAAGCCCCTACCCTTAGCCTTATTGTAGACTCTATTTCCAAGGCTATAGCTCGATTTAACCATTCCTTGGCCAAGTTTACCACTATATTTCCCAATCGTTTTGATCCGTTTCCCTTGAATCTGAATATCCTGATACCGATATTTAGCTCGTGCTATATCTGACAGTGTATCATCCTGATGAGCAACAGAGCTAGCCTGTTGATTAGCAACTCGTTCTACAGATTGTTTTGCCACACGAAGAAACTTCTTCTTGCGTGAACCACCATTAGCCTCTTGAGCGACTTTAAAAGTTCTTTTAGAAGTTTTTTTCTCCAGTTTCGCCTTATCTAATTCCTGCTTAAGGAATGTCTGCTTTTTATTGTTCCTATCTAATTCCTGCTTAAGAAAGACCTGCTTTTTAATTTCCTCTGGACGAAGTGCCTTTCCTTCTTTTCCAAGATTTCTTCCTTGTTTCTGGATATTCTTGTACTCTTTTTGGATTCTCTTATACTCTTTTTGTATTTTCTTGACCTTGTTCTTAGAAGCTCGAAATTGACTTCGACTCTTCTTTATCAACTGACGTTTAGAGTGAGTCTGAGATTGTAACTTCGTAAGTTGTTTTGCGCTATCTTGTTGAACCGTTCGGTAATTCTTACGAACTTTTTCTAGCTTTCGATCTAACCTATGACCGATTGTTTTTGGTCTGCCTTTCTCCTGATCCATAGTGAGACTCCTAAGCGTCTGTTGCGACTAAGTTATACAACTTAGTATTCTTTGGTATTGGATTTTCAAATGGCACCACAACTGGCCCAGCTACGATTAAGCCAGTACCTTTAGCTTTTGGCCGTGCTAAGTAGCGAATCTGTTTATCAGTCAGATTGACAATCTCTTTTAGGATAGCCAAATCTTGGGGTTTTTGTTTGAGTAAAATCATAAACTCACTATTTGAGAGCAATTTCCGACCTTCTTCAACAGCAGCTAGCGTTTCTACGTTCTGGGTGATTCCTGTTGGAATCGCACCATATTTCCGAATCCTTGAATACAACGTAGTAAAGAAGTCTGCTTGAGCCTTATTTTTAAATAGAATCTGCATCTCATCAAAGTAAACCCATGTAGTACATTTCCCTTGATTCTCTACAATTTGATTCCAGATATAATCCTGAATAACCATTAAAGCAAACGGCTTCAACTTATGAGACAACTTCTTCAGATTAAAGATAACAAAGCGATGATTGAGATCCACGTTGGTATTGTGAGCAAAAATATCCTGAGAACCAGTTGTATATGTCTCTACCGCTAAAGCTAAGTCTTGTGCTTCGGGTTCGGGTTGTTCTTTCAAGACCTGGTGCCACTCTTTTAATGTTGGGGTAAAATTCTCCGTCAAATAACGCTCATAAGTCATTCCTGTCACTCGGTCAATAATCCCAATCTGGGCATCTGTCACCTCTGACAGAATCGATTCAAACAATCCCATTAACAAGTTTGCCTTATCTCCAATCGGATCGTCATCCTCATCGTCCAAACGATCCAGATCTGGTAGATCCAAAAGATTGATATGTGTTTTAGAACCAATCGAAATATCCACCATCTGAGCACCGAAAGCACGGCCAATATCAGAATATTCATCTTCGGGATCCACAATAATTACTCGATCTTCTGGGTATTTCAGCAAAGTCGGAATGACTTCTCCACCCTTAATCGTAGTTGATTTACCAGAACCAGAGGAACCTAGCACAACACCTGAACCCGTGTTCAAATCACGTTTTCGATCTAGTGTAATGATATTGTTTGACAACTGATTTTGGCCATAGTAGCGAGCAAGTGAGCTGTCAGACTTCAAATCCACGTTAGTAAAAGGGACTTGCGTAGCAATATTAGCTGTCGTCATCTTTCTCATAAAATTCTTCTTCACATTCAAGAAGCACTCACCGATAGGTAGAATCGTATTCAAAGCCTCTTCCTGGTAATAATAAAGATCTTCAAACTCTACCCCTAATTTACGGCCAGCACGCTTAATCTTCTGCTCATTACGTTGTAATTCCTCTTGGCTCTCTGCCTTAAAATACACTGCAATCAAACCAGAGAAGATTTTCTGATCATACTGAGTAATCTCGTCTCGCCACTTCTTGGTAGCTTCAGATATTTCTTGGTCACGACCAGCAACCACTGCATCATCAAAGATACCAGATTGAGCAGCCTTCCGTTTAGAACGAAGTTTCCCAATTTCAGCATCTGTTTCTGCATCGTCAATCTTCTCTAAGATTTCAACGTTCTCATAAGGTTCTGCATGGATCGTAATAGCTAGCTCCAGCCCCAGTGTTGTTAAATCTCGAATAAGCCGATCAGACATCCAGTTTGGATAGCGGTGGGCATAGAGTACCTTGACCCAACTATCATCTATAATCATGCGTTTTTCTTGAAATTCAATCCTGTTTGGCGCAATAAATGATTTAGTGGATAAACCTGTCAAAGCAATTTCTTTATAATCAAAATTGACATACGGGTTAGCTCGTAGTAACTCAGAAAAGACTTTTAAACGATCCAAACCATTCATATCCCTGAAAGTAATATCAGATTCCTGAAATTGAGTTCCTAGGGAAACTCCAATATCTTGTAGGATCAACTGAGCCTGTTTTCGGTCATCCGCATTCGTTGAAATGGTCACATACTTATGTACCTCGAAGTTGTTAGCATGTGTTGTAAATCGTTCCTTAATCATCTCATTCAACTCCTCACGATAGTCATCGTAGCCATCGTTTGTTTCTTCAAACAAGATATTCTGCAAGGAGTTATCCGATACTCGACGATTAATGACTAGGAGCTGATAGTTACTGCCCTCATCCAGTGAATTAAGAGCATCCATCGTTGTATCGATGATGCTCTCTTTTTCATCTTGTTGAGCTGTAGAGTAAGAAGCATCTCCCAGCATAAAGCTACGAGAATACTTCTCACGTGCAATGTGCATTAATCCATCTTCATGGAGCAACGTATAATTGATGGTGTTTTGTGTCGTAGGTTTCATCTGACGACGCAAGCGCTCAATTCTTTTCTTTTCTGCGTTTTCTAGTTTTTCTCTTTTGCTTTTGAATAAACTCATCTTTTGTATACATTCCTACCTTTCCAAATTCTGTCTCATAGGTTCGTTGTTGGATTCGGAAAAAGAAATTGATTTTTTCTTTAATCCGCATTCGCTTAGTCATTCCCGTACCATACATTCCTCCAGGAACTACAAATAGAGCATCCCAAAGATAGATGTACCAATCAGGTAGACCAAAGAAGTAAATAGCAATTGTCCCTGAGACAGCTATTATCAAACACACGTATAGAACAAGCATTCTAGTAGTTAGACCAAATAGAATTGGCTTGTCCTCGTTTTCAAATTCTCTTAAAAATTCTGATCCAATTTTTTTCAATTAGTTTCCTTTCATAAAACATAAGATCGATCAATTCCAATTATTATAAACATAGATTATACTCCTAATAGTTGCTTGGCTTTTCGACTAGATCCAACCATTACAAAGATATAGATAACCCCTTTGGCAATTGAAGCAAAGGCTGTTCCCCAGGAATCACTTGAACCAGTGGTAACCTTTAGGATATCTGTTGCAACAATCGAATCGTATACAACAGAAACAATAATTAGGATGACACCAATAAGGGCAGAGGCTGCAAAGTATTTCAGGAAGTTAATCGTAACAGATCGCAACGAATCCATCATAAAGAACGCTGCTAACAATGGAGCTATGGCTTTAAGCATATACAAATCCAAGTAACGTAAGAAAACAATAATCCCTAGAATAATGTTAGAAACTTTACCGACAATAAAACCAACAAATCCAATAATTTGTTTTTCAAACCAACCTTTTCCACCAGAAATGTTTGAATCAATTGTCGTTGTGACTGTTGGTGTTACATGCGCAATTACCTTCACGATAATATTAAGCAATTCAAGAATGGCATCGCAAATTTGAGATGAGGCAGAAATCATGATGAAAGCAAATAAGTACTTCATCAAGGCCTCTAACCAGATCTTTTGGGTTAGCGAACCTCCTCTGGACTTGACCATTTGTGACCACGATGCCATTTCAAACCAGAAAAAAAGACCTAAAAGGATATACCCAATAGGTCTAACGGCATCAGCCATTATGTTTACAGCTTGGTTTGTCGCAGAGCTGTAACTAGAAAGAGAGCTTGTCAGCTCTCTAATATCTAAATTCATAGGCTACTCCTAAAATTTTAGCTGAGACAGTGATGCAACGACTGCAGCCGCAATCCCAGCAGAAGCAACAGCTAAAAATGCACCATTAATCATAGAATCAGACCCATCATCTTGCCTTTGCTTATCTTTATTCTTTCTTCCTTGAATATAATCGACTGCACCATTCCAGATCCAGATAAGACCTGTGATTGTTCCAACTACACCTAGACCAGTAATAATTTTTGTAATAATTTCCATTTTGTTTTACCTCTTTTAATTTCTTTTTTTATAACAAAAGGCACTGCAGAGATTTCTACAGTGCCAAACACAATACTATTTTTACAATTCATCAAATTCTTCACGATAAATCGTCCGAACGGTAGCTACTAGAAGAGTAAGTACAATCATAGTCGTAGCTTCAATATGTGGATATGGGAAAAAACTAACTGCTCCTTGGGGAGCTTCAAATATTTGACCAGAAGTCATCCATGGTTCAGTGGACCACCCCATAATATTAGGATAGTACCATCCAAGAATAGCTGATAAAAATTTTTCACTTGATTCTTTAAAAAGATAGTGTATGCCAGCTAACAACGCAAGTAATACAAGTGTCAGGCATATCTTTCCTATAATCCAGAAGAAAAACATACCGACAGCAGACTTCACAACATTAATACACCAAAGAATGATATAAAAGGGAGCTGTAAAAATCCTAATAAAAGCTAGCCATAACCAGGAAAAATCACTCCCTAATTTCATAACTCTACTCCTCCACAATCTACCGTAATTATAGCATAAATCAACAACCTTAACAATATTTTTATATTGTTTTTACATTATATTTTACTACTTTTTATTTAATTTCCTATAGATTATTACAGAGATTCCTAATACTATTCCAATGATTCCTGTCAAAGTCAAGAAATTGGATAAACTAGTTCCCGTATTAGGTAATACTTTTTCAGCTTGGGTTCCTACTTCGATAATTTCATTTACAGGATCTACTTTTTCAAGACTCGGTTTGTTTTCTTTTACCTCTCCTGTATCTGGGTCAAGATAATAAGTTGTCGTAATTGTTTCTCTACCTTTAACACCAGCTTGAATAATTTTTTCTTCACCTTTCTTTAAATCTTTATTTTCTCGTTTTTCAGTTTTAAATTCTGTTTCCCTAATTTCAACTTTTGGCTTAGTCCCTACTGAAATAACTTCGTCTACAGATTCAGTTTTTTCAACCTTTGGTTCATTTGCGGTTACTTCTCCTGTTTCAGAATTAAAACTATAGGTAATCGTGGTTGTTTCATGACCTTTGCTACCTTTTGTAACAACTGTCTTCTTACCTGCCTCTGACTCTTTGTCTTCAACATATTTTGTTTTATAATCCAAATCTTTAGTTGTGACAACAGGCTTTGTTCCCACAGAAATAACTTCGTCTATCGGTTCAGTTTTTTCAACCTTTGGTTCATTTGCGGTTACTTCTCCTGTTTCAGAATTAAAACTATAGGTAATCGTGGTTGTTTCATGACCTTTGCTACCTTTTGTAACAACTGTCTTTTTACCTGCTTCTGACTCTTTATCCTCAACATATGTTGTTTTGTAATCTAGTTCCTTAGTCGCAACAGCTGATTTGCTTCCTCTAGCCACTACTTTATCAACAGCTTCTTTGAGGACTTCCTCTTTTATAGATGGTTCATCTTTCGTTCGAACTCCTTTTTGAGTTACATAGGTTTTAGTAGTTCTTTTAACTCCTAGAACACCTTCAGTTACAATTTTTTCTTGTCCAAACTCTAATTCAGGATCCTCTGTATAAACAGTCTTAAAAGCTATATCAGACTCTGCAACATCTACATCTTGCCCCTTTGTACCTTTTGCGATTACTTTATCAACGGCTTTTTTAAGGATTTTCTCTGTGACAGTTGGATCCCCTACACGTTTGCCTGATTGAGTAACATAAGTCTTTGTTATTTCTGTTTGACCTACAGCACCTTCAGTTAGAACTTTGGTCTGTCCAATTTCTAACTCAGGATCCTCTGTATAAGTTGTGTTAAAAGGGATGTCTTCTGTTTTCACCTCAACGTCTGATCCTTTAGTTCCTCTAAGAACAATGCGATCAACTTTAGGTTTTGTAATAGTAGTTGAAATAACCTTACCATCTTTTAGAGAAACCAATTGTGAACCTTCACTACCAGCTTGCTTTTCTTTCTCTTGACCAGCAGCCAGCGATGGATCCTCTTCATATTTGGTTTCAAAAGCAATTTTTTCAGGTCTAAGAGTATTGATTTTTTCATCTACTTTTTTACCATCTACTGTTACAGAACTGCGAATACTACGTTCTACAGACGGTGTACCAGTAAAGGTATAATTAACAGTATAAGAACCATTATCCAAATCACCTGACCAAGAAACGGTATTATTGGTGATAGTTAGAGGAGTTTTTTGACCATTAGGAGAAACTAATTCTGCTGATGTTAATGTCAAATCTGCTTCAGGGCTAATAGAGACTGTTCCTTTTTGTTTCACAGTTTTATTAACAACGACCAGCGCTGTTGACTCAAATAATTTAGCAATATCTTCTTGACGATTAGGTGTGTCTAACTTAGTGAAGACTTTGATATTCGGATGTCCAGCTTTAACAAGTTGTTCATAAGAGTTTGTATTTTTACCATCTTTACTATCAATAACCGTCATAAAAGTTTTAGCATTCGACTTTGCCCAATCTGCAAAACTAGTATCAATATTTTCATGAGTATAATATGAAGACCAATCATCTGTAAACTGTAAAACTGAAACTTGTTTATTTTTGTTCGTTTGAGCTTTATACACATCCTCAAAACCTGTTCCTATTGGAAAATTCTTTGAAACAGAATATTTCTTTGATTCTAGCAACGGTGAAACATATGAACTAATTAAAGAGCTTGACAATGACATACTATGTACTTCTTCGTTCGAATTTAACTCTTTTAATAAATCGATAGCTTCCTTCTTTGTCAATAAACGTGTTATATCAGAACCTTCTCTATCACCAATTTTATATGAATCCTCAGTATTTGTACCATTAAAAGCCAACATGACATGGTCTTCATCCGTCAACTTATTCTCAATAACGTAAATCATGTCATTAATTTGTTGTTTACGACCACCAGCAACACCATTAGCTCTTTCAAATTCAGAATCAGACAAAGACCCTGATAAATCAATAATTTGAATCAAGTCCATCGGATCATGATAAGTTACTTGTGATTTACTAGTTGTTGTTGTACCCGAAAACTTTAAACTGTTACTATAGCCATCCCCTTTCTCCTGTGCATAAACCTTTGTGGTTTCTACAAATGGTGTAACAACTTCAACTAAATTCGCAAATCCTAGAACTGTTAGCCCTAAGATTACGCTACAACGCTGTTTCCATTTTCTCATAATTTTTTAACCTATTCTTTTTTCTTTCGCATAGATAAAGCTAAAGCAATCGTTCCCATAGCCATTCCAAGAAGAGCTAAATTATTAGAACGACTCATACCAGTATTAGGCAATTCCACTTTTGAAACTTCTTCTTTTGGTTCCTCGTGTTTCGGTTCTTCTTTCTTTGGTTGTTCTGGTTTTACTTCTTCTGGAGTATGAGTCACAACCGTATTAGATACAACTTCCACACCATTAACCGTATGACGATATGTATTTTCTACTGTTCCTGCTTGAATACGTGTCATTTGTAGATATACTTCTGCTTGAAACTCTGATGTTTCTAAAATCGACTTCAAGAAAGCATCATCAAAGCTAATATCTACTTTTCCTTTGTCTTTGTCTACTACTTGACTAGTATACTTAGTTAATTCATCACCAGCTTTAAATTTTTGGCCATCACTTGTTTCAAAATCTACAGTCGCAAACACTTGATAAATACCTTGATACTCATCATGTGTTTCATCATAATCATCGCTGAACTTATACTCAAACAACTGCTCCGAACGATTCTTTGGTATCAGGGAACCAACTAATTTATAATTAAATGTTTGATTCAACTTAAGCTCTTTTCCATCTAAACTTTCTTTACTTAAATGGTCAATCACCACGTCTTTCTTAGGTTCAATCTTCGGAACATTATTGACTACAGTTTCAGTAACATAAGCCATACCAAAATCAATTTGATAAGCTGTATTCTCATACTTACCACCTGTTTGACCCAATTCTTTCTTAACAGTCATTGGATTGGTAATGGTCAGAACTTCTCCAGCTTGCACGTAGGTCTTGTAGAACTCCTCTGGATTCTCTGCCTCGAATACTTGAATCGCTCCTTTCGGAGTGAAATTGCTGGACTTCAGGGCTTCTTGGACACCTGATGGTGCCTTATCTAGACTCTCATAAAGAGCCATTTTCAAACCTTTGACTACTTGGCCTTTAGAATCCGTCACTTGAACACCGTCTTGATTGATGGTAACAGCTTCTTCTGGGTAATCATCAACGATATAGAACCCTTTACCAATACGGTCTTTATCCGCTTCAATGCCCTTGTATTGGCTATAATCTGCCGTTACCTTGTAGTAGTTGACAGAGCCTGCCAAGACCTGTTTCCCATCGATGTTCACGCCTGCTTTATTCAGATTCTTCTTGGTTGGTTTCGCAGTAGGAACATTATTTACAACTGTTTCCGTGATATAAGCTGAACCAAAATCAAGCTGATAGGCTGTATTCTCATACTTACCACCTGTTTGACCCAATTCTTTCTTAACAGTCATTGGATTGGTAATGGTCAGAACTTCTCCAGCTTGCACGTAGGTCTTGTAGAACTCCTCTGGATTCTCTGCCTCGAATACTTGAATCGCTCCTTTCGGAGTGAAATTGCTGGACTTCAGGGCTTCTTGGACACCTGATGGTGCCTTATCTAGACTCTCATAAAGAGCCATTTTCAAACCTTTGACTACTTGGCCTTTAGAATCCGTCACTTGAACACCGTCTTGATTGATGGTAACAGCTTCTTCTGGGTAATCATCAACGATATAGAACCCTTTACCAATACGGTCTTTATCCGCTTCAATGCCCTTGTATTGGCTATAATCTGCCGTTACCTTGTAGTAGTTGACAGAGCCTGCCAAGACCTGTTTCCCATCGATGTTCACGCCTGCTTTATTCAGATTCTTCTTGGTTGGTTTCGCAGTAGGAACATTATTTACAACTGTTTCCGTGATATAAGCTGAACCAAAATCAAGCTGATAGGCTGTATTCTCATACTTACCACCTGTTTGACCCAATTCTTTCTTAACAGTCATTGGATTGGTAATGGTCAGAACTTCTCCAGCTTGCACGTAGGTCTTGTAGAACTCCTCTGGATTCTCTGCCTCGAATACTTGAATCGCTCCTTTCGGAGTGAAATTGCTGGACTTCAGGGCTTCTTGGACACCTGATGGTGCCTTATCTAGACTCTCATAAAGAGCCATTTTCAAACCTTTGACTACTTGGCCTTTAGAATCCGTCACTTGAACACCGTCTTGATTGATGGTAACAGCTTCTTCTGGGTAATCATCAACGATATAGAACCCTTTACCAATACGGTCTTTATCCGCTTCAATGCCCTTGTATTGGCTATAATCTGCCGTTACCTTGTAGTAGTTGACAGAGCCTGCCAAGACCTGTTT
>CAUPZW010000032.1:0-19640 GCA_963515655.1 Streptococcus mitis | reverse complement strand
AGGTCCTGCTGGCATGATGGCTACGATTTCCAGTAGCTTTTATGGACAGAAAACCTTCCTCATCGAAAAAAATCGGAAACTTGGAAAGAAATTAGCTGGAACTGGTGGGGGACGTTGCAATGTAACTAACAACGGAACTCTAGACGACCTACTAGCTGGAATCCCTGGGAACGGACGCTTTCTTTACAGTGTCTTCTCTCAGTTTGATAACCATGATATCATTAACTTTTTTACAGAAAATGGTGTTAAACTTAAGGTCGAAGACCACGGCCGCGTCTTTCCTGCTAGCGACAAATCTCGGACTATTATCGAGGCCTTGGAAAAGAAAATCACTGAATTAGGTGGCCAAGTTGCTACTCAAACAGAGATTGTTTCAGTAAAAAAGGTAGATGACAAGTTTGTCCTTAAGTCAGCTGACCAAACCTTCACTTGTGATAAACTCATTGTCACAACTGGTGGAAAATCCTATCCTTCAACTGGTTCGACTGGTTTTGGTCACGAGATTGCTCGTCATTTCAAGCACACCATTACCGAGCTTGAGGCTGCTGAAAGTCCTTTGTTGACAGATTTTCCACATAAGGCCTTACAGGGAATTTCCCTAGATGATGTGATCTTAAGTTATGGTAAGCATGTCATCACTCACGATTTGCTCTTTACCCACTTTGGTTTGTCTGGCCCTGCTGCCCTACGTATGTCTAGTTTTGTAAAGGGTGGCGAAATCCTTTCACTGGATGTCTTGCCTCATCTTTCTGAAAATGACTTGGCTACATTTCTAGACGAAAATCGGGAAAAATCCTTAAAAAATGCCTTAAAAACTTTGCTTCCAGAACGCTTGGCAGATTTTTTTGTGCAAGGATATCCCGACAAAGTCAAACAGTTGACTGAAAAAGAACAAGAACAACTTCTCCAGTCCATCAAAGGACTTAAAATTCCTGTAACTGGTAAAATGTCCTTAGCTAAATCCTTTGTTACCAAGGGTGGCGTCAGTCTCAAGGAAATCAATCCTAAAACTCTAGAAAGTAAGCTGGTCCCTGGCCTCCACTTTGCTGGCGAGGTCATGGATATCAATGCCCACACGGGTGGGTTTAACATCACTTCTGCCCTCTGTACTGGTTGGGTGGCGGGATCAAACCCAATCTAAATCTGAATTATTTAATGGCTAAATCAGCCCCAAAAGAAAGGAGGTCCTTTGGAACATATTATCTTGTTAAGGGGAGTTACTCCTAATGGAAAAAATGCTATCCCTAAAATGTCTTATCTAGTAGATATCTTAACAGAAGCCGGTTTTCAACAAGTTCGAACCTATATTCAAAGTGGTAATATCATTCTTGAAAGTAACTTAGCCTTAGAAAAAATACGAGAACAGGTTCATACTCTAATAAAGAAAAAGATTGGAGCCGATCTCAAAATAATCATTAAGAATAAGGATATTTTTAAAAACATTGTCCAAGAAAACCCTTTTGGAGAACACTATCTTTATGACCGTATACACGTGATTTTTTATCAAGAATCTATTCAAAGCCTCCCTTTAGACAAATTGAAAATTGATTACGGTGAAGAAGAAATTTGTATCGGTAACCACTGTCTCTATCTCTATCTCCCTAGAACTGCAAAACGAAAAAAGCTCAGTACTAACTATCTTGAAAAGCTTTTCAATGTAGATTTGACCATGCGAAAACTAAATGTAGTAGAAAAATTATTAAGCAAGTAGTGCTTGAATTTAGAAAAAATCGGAAGATCACTCCTCCGATTTTATTTTGTCTGAGTTTGGACATATTGGGCAATCACATCTGATGTGTACTGGGCTGTTCCTATTCCAAATTTGTCAATGTTTTCCTTAAACTCTGGGTTATAGACGTAGCCTTTTCCGATATGACCGAATACTTCAATAGTACAATCAAATCCATAAGTACGTATGGCTTGCAAGAGTTTAGCAGCTTCTTCTTGGTTTTCTGTTTCTGTTACAGGCAGTCCAGCTTGAAGATTTTGTGCCAAGGTTTGAAAGACTTGGTTGAAGGCAGCTGTAGCCTCGTCTTCGTGACCTTTCTGGCGCTCCAGCGCTTGGTCCATGACTTCTTGTCCATATTTCTCTACCGCCTCTTGGTGGTATTTTTGATGGTCTTGGTAGTTAAATCCAGCAAATTTCTCTTGAATGCTCATTTCTCTTTCTCCTTTTTGTTCTTGAATGGTTTTTTGCAAGGTGGAAATCAAGGTATCCAGATGTTCCCTTTCTCGAGTCAAATAGTCCAACTGCCTAGTCAAATGAGGCAATAAATCTGTCCTTTCTTCCTTTAATAGCTCTGCTATTTTTTCTAAAGAAAAACCTAGATATTTGTAATAAAGAATGACCTGAAGTTGCTCCAAATCCTCTTGACTGTAGGTTCGATAGCCATTTTCCGACTTTAAAGGAACCAAAAGTCCTATCTTGTCATAGTGGTGCAGTGTCTTGACGGAGACACCTGAAAACTGCGCAGCTTCTTTTATACGGTACATGATTTCCTCCTTATACTCAATGAAAATCAAAGAGCAAACTAGGAAGCTAGCCGCAGGCTGTACTTGAGTACGGTAAGGCGACGCTGACGTGGTTTGAATTTGATTTTCGAAGAGTATTACATTGATAGTATAACCCCTCCCCTTAGGTCAGAGTCAAGCGTTTTTGCGAAAAATTTTTAAATTTTTGAGAAAGGTGTGAAAACTTGAAAATGGTTTTCTTGACAGACCTTAGAAAACATGATAGGATAGTCAAGTCTATCAATCAAAAGAAAAGCTCATCTTGAGTGCTGATGAGGCTATTTGCCAAGGGCAGTAGCTTTTTCTTTTGTAACACTAATTTTAGGAGTTTAACTATGTCTGAAAAATCGCAATGGGGTTCTAAACTGGGCTTTATCCTAGCATCTGCTGGTTCAGCCATCGGACTTGGTGCCGTTTGGAAATTCCCCTACATGACTGCTGCTAATGGCGGTGGAGGCTTTTTACTGGTCTTTCTTATCTCCACTATTTTAATCGGTTTTCCCCTTTTGCTAGCTGAATTTGCCCTCGGTCGAAGTGCTGGTGTCTCTGGGATTAAAACCTTTGGAAAACTGGGCAAGAATGGCAAGTACAACTTCATCGGTTGGATTGGTGCCTTTGCCCTCTTTATCCTCTTATCTTTCTACAGTGTTATTGGAGGATGGATTCTTGTTTATCTGGGTATTGAGTTTGGAAAATTGTTCCAACTTGGTGGAACGGGTGATTATGCTCAGTTATTTACTTCAATCATTTCAAATCCAGTCATTGCCCTAGGAGCTCAAGCAGCCTTTATCCTGTTGAATATCTTTATTGTATCACGTGGGGTTCAAAAAGGAATTGAAAGAGCTTCTAAGGTCATGATGCCCCTGCTCTTTATCATCTTTGTTGTCATCATTGGTCGTTCTCTCAGTTTGCCAAATGCCATGGAAGGGGTTCTTTACTTCCTCAAACCAGACTTTTCTAAGCTGACAAGTGCTGGTCTCCTCTATGCTCTGGGACAATCTTTCTTTGCCCTCTCACTAGGAGTTACAGCCATGTTGACCTATGCTTCTTACTTGGATAAGAAAACCAATCTGGTCCAGTCAGGAATTTCCATCGTAGCAATGAACATCTCGGTATCCATCATGGCAGGTCTAGCCATTTTCCCAGCCATGTCAGCCTTCAATATCCAGTCTGAAGGGGGACCAAGCCTGCTCTTTATCGTCTTGCCTCAACTCTTTGACAAGATGCCTTTTGGAACCATTTTCTACATCCTCTTCCTCTTGCTCTTCCTCTTTGCGACGGTCACTTCTTCTGTCGTTATGCTGGAAATCAATGTGGGCAATATCACTAATCAGGATAACAGCAAACGTGCCAAATGGAGTGTGATTTTAGGAATCTTGACCTTTGTCTTTGGTATTCCTTCAGCTCTATCTTACGGTGTCATGGCGGATGTTCACATTTTTGGGAAGACCTTCTTTGATGCTATGGATTTCTTAGTTTCCAACCTCCTAATGCCATTCGGCGCCCTCTGCTTGTCTCTCTTTACAGGCTACATCTTTAAGAAGGCTCTTGCTATAGAGGAATTCCATCTTAATGAAACACCATGGAAACAAGGACTGTTCCAAGTCTGGCTCTTCCTTCTTCGTTTCGTCATTCCAATCATCATCATCGTGGTCTTTATCGCCCAATTTATGTAATTAAAAAGGACTTGAGTAATGAACTCAGGCCCTTTCTTTTTTTATGGATGGCTAACAATCAATTCCAAACCTTGCCCTTCCAAGGTCCAAGCTTCAACATCACTTGGTAGGATAAAGTGGCTACCTTTTTGGATTGGATAATTTTTCCCATCAACAGTTAGCTGACCTTGACCAGCTAAGACACTCAATAAGCTGTAGTCAGCTGTTTTTTCGAAGTCAACTTTTCCAGTAATTTCCCACTTGTAAACTGCAAAGAAATCATTGGATACAAGGATAGTTGAGCATAAATCATCAGCTTTGACAGTTACAGGATGGCTATTTGCAGGCTCACCAATGTTCAATACATCAATGGATTTTTCAAGGTGAAGTTCACGCAAGTTACCATTATCATCCTTACGGTCAAAGTCATAGACACGGTAAGTTGTATCACTAGACTGTTGCGTTTCAAGAATCAAGATGCCCGCACCGATAGCGTGCATGGTTCCGCTTGGTACATAGAAGAAATCTCCAGCCTTAACTGGTACTTTTGTCAGCAAGTCCTCCCAGTTTTTATCCTCGATTTGCTGGCGAAGTTCTTCTTTTGACTTGGCATTGTGACCGTAGATAATCTCTGAACCTTCATCCGCTGCGATAATGTACCAGCATTCTGTTTTTCCGAGTTCGCCTTCATGCTCTAGTCCATAAGCATTATCTGGGTGAACTTGGACACTGAGCCAGTCGTTGGCATCAAGAATTTTGGTCAAGAGTGGAAATACTGGTTCTGGACGGTTGCCAAACAATTCACGGTGCTCCGCATACAAAGTAGCTAGGTCTGTTCCCTCAAAACGACCATTAGCAACTTTAGAGACACCATTTGGATGGGCTGAGATGGCCCAATATTCTCCGATTTTTTCACTTGGAATGTCGTAGCCAAACTCATCACGTAGCTTGGTTCCACCCCAGATTTTTTCTTGCATAACTGATTGTAAAAATAATGGTTCTGACATGTCGTTCTCCTGTCTGATTTTTCTCCCCTCATTATAGCAAAAAGCTCCATCTAATTGAACTCTTTTTCACATATTATAAATTAGGGAGAAGATTTTATAAAAATAGTGAACAAATGTGCTCTACTCAATGCTTGCACCATTGCTGGCAATGACATCCTTGTACCAGTAGAAGGATTTCTTCTTGCTACGTTTGAGAGTCCCATTTCCTGCGTTATCTCGATCCACATAGATAAATCCATAGCGCTTGTTCATTTCGCCTGTTCCAGCTGAAACCAGATTGATACAGCCCCAAGTTGTATAACCAAGCAAGTCTACTCCATCTTGGTAAATGGCATCTCGCATAGTCTTTATATGAGCTTCTAAGTAAGCAATCCGATAGTCATCTGCTACATAATCATTCTCATCCGGTGTATCCATAGCACCTAGTCCATTTTCTACGATGAACATAGGCTTTTGGTAACGATCCCAGATGGCATTGAGGGTGATACGAAGGCCAAGTGGATCAATCTGCCACCCCCATTCTGAGGATCTAGATAGGGATTTTTGAGGGAGGCAAAGACATTTCCAGCAGTTAATTCTTTAACTTCTGGATCACCTGAGGCCACTCGACTTGCATAGTAAGAGAAGGAAACAAAGTCAACAGTATGATTCTTCAACAAGTCCAAATCCTCTGCAGTCATTTCTATCTCAATTCCCTCACGCTCCCACTGCTTCTTGGCATAGTTTGGGTATTCCCCACGCGCTTGAACATCAATGAAGAAATAACTCTTGCGGTCTTCCTCCATGGCTGCCCAGTAGTCTCTCGGATGAGATTTGTTAGGATAGTATTGCCCTGCCGCCAACATACATCCCACCTTGTTTTCTGGGTCAATTTCGTGGGCAATCTTAGTCGCCGTGGCTGAAGCCACCAACTCATGGTGAGCAGCCTGATATTTAACCTGTTCTTGATTTTCTCCTTCTTCAAAACAGAGACCAGCTCCCATAAAGGGGGCATGGAGAATCATGTTGATTTCGTTGAAGGTAAGCCAATATTTGACCAAACCCTTATAGCGGGTAAAGAGTGTGCGACAAAGTTTTTCATAGAAGTCTAACATCCGACGATTGCGCCATCCACCGTACTCTTCAATCAAGTGCATAGGACAGTCGAAATGAATAATGGTTACCAGAGGTTGGATTCCATACTTGTGACATTCCTTAAATAAATCCTCATAAAAGGCTAGACCAGCTTCATTTGGCACTGTTTCGTCTCCCTTAGGAAAAATCCGAGTCCAAGCAATGGAAAGCCGATAAGTCTTAAAGCCCATTTCTGCAAAAAGAGCAATATCTTCCTTATAATGATGGTACATATCAATGGCTTCTTTAGCTGGGTAAAAATAGCCCTCCTCAAACGAAAACATCTTTTTCTGACCCGTGATAATGGCTTCACGGTCCTTTCCGATTGGAACAACATCAACGTTCGCTAACCCACGACCGTCTAAATTATAAGCACCCTCACATTGATTAGCAGCCGTAGCACCACCCCAGAGGAAGCCCTCTGGAAATTGTAGTATTTTCGTCATCACTTTACCTCATTTGATTTGATAGTTCTATTATACTAAAAAGAGGACAAAAAGTTTGGAACTATCTGAGTAATGATGTCCTGAGCTGGCTTTTATGTTTGATGCAAAAACAAGCAAGAGGTTGAGAATTTTGTTATAAAAATGTAAACTATCACAGTCTTGTGATAAGAAAAAGATCGGATGACTCCGATCTGTTTGATTCACAAAATGTAAAAATAGATAGCTTTTGTCAATGAATGGATTGATTAATCGTCAGTAAGCCGTGATTAATGATTGCAGCAATATCTTCAAGACCATGAAGAATAAAACTTCCTATAATCAATCCTAGAATAATTGAACAAATAATCATGGTAATACAGATTAGATAAATATCCTTTTTTTGCATATCGACTCTCCTCGTAATATCTATTCATGGAGATACTTTCAATCTCAAGCTCCAATGAAACAAGAAAATTCACTTACAACAGCTATTTAAAAAATATTTCTCCTTTCCATATCAGTCACATTTTCTATCATTACATTTTTATTATAAGATTTCAGGATAGCGCTGTCAACCATTTATATTCAAGTTCTTTATATAAAAAAGACCGGATGACTCCGATCTTTCAATAGTTCATATTCGCAATTTCTGTTGTAAAAATAGCTAAAGTTAACGTCAATGACTAAGCGTCCTATTTCATACGATAAAAATCAATCACTAGACCAGCAGGGCCTTTAACTAATAAGGACTCTGTTCCCCAATCGGTTACAGTTGGACCGTTTAAAACCTGAATACCAAGTTCTTTCAACCGTTGGTAGTTCTGGTCTACATTCTCAACCTCAATGTGAAGAATGATTCCTGACTCAAAGTTTTCCAAAGGAACCAAATGATTTTGGGACAACATCAGACAGTGACTACCAATCGTAAACTGAGCAAAACCATCATCAGCATAATCTGACTTTTTATCCAAGATATACTCCAAGTCAGCACAGACTTGTGGAACATCTGAAACGATAATATCTAATTGATTTAAATTCATTTACTATCCTCCATAAAAAGACCGGATTGCTCCGATCTTTTTAAGTTCCACGAAGGAATTATTTAATTGCGCGTGATTGCAATCCTTCTTCTTCCAAGAAGAGGCGGAATGGTACGAGTTCTTCTGCTTCGTATTTTTCCTTGAAGGCTTTGATTGCTTCTTCTGAGTGAAGTTTTGGATCCAATTCAAGTACTTCTACTGGAAGTGGACGGTGTGGAGTGATGTGAGCATCGATAACAACAGTTTTACCTTCTTTGTTCAATTTAACAGCTTCTGAAACAACTGCATCGATGTCTTCGATACGGTCAACTGTAAATCCAACAGCTCCTTGAGCTTCAGCGATTTTCGCATAGTCAGCATTAGGGAAGTCACAACCAAACAAGTGTTTGTTTGTGTCTTCGTATTTGTCCTTGATGAAGGCATATTTACCATTTGAGAAGACAACGTTGATAACTGGAAGGTCGTATTGAACGTTTGTGATAACGTCTGGGTAGCACATGTTGAATGCACCGTCACCCATGATGTTCCATACTTGGCGATCTGGATTGTCTTTCTTAGCAGCGATACCACCAGGAAGGGCAATACCCATTGTCGCAAAGAGTGGAGATGTACGCCACATGTTCTTAGGTGTCATGTGAAGGTGACGAGTAGATGTTTGAGTAGTGTCACCTACGTCGATTGAATAGATAGCGTCTTGATCAGCATGTTTGTTGATTGCATTGTAAACTTGATACAATTGCAATTCACCCTCAGTTTTACCTTCGAGTTTGTTCATGTAATCACGCCAGTTTTGGTTGTTCTTAACGTTTGCACGCCACCATGGAGTAGATTCAACTGGGTTCACTTTGTCAAGGATAGCTTTAGCTGCTTGACCTGCATCACCAAGGATTGAAGCGTCAAGGGCATGACGTTTACCAAGTTTGTAAGGGTCGATATCCACTTGGATGAATTTTTCAGTGTTCTTGAATGCTTCGTAAACTTCAGCAAATGGGAAGTTTGAACCAAGGAAAAGAACTGTGTCTGCTTCAAAGACCACTTCGTTGGCTGGTTTCCAACCAACACGGTAAGCAGAACCTGTCAAACCTTCGTAGTTCCATTCGAAAGCTTCAAAGTTTTTACCAGTTGTGATGATTGGTGCTTTGATTTTACGTGACAATTCAGTAATCACTTCACCAGCTTTAACACCACCGTAACCAGCATAGATAACTGGACGTTCAGCATTGTTCAAGATTTCAACAGCTTTGTCGATTTCAACTTCGTTCAAAGCAGGAGCGATGAATGAACGCTCGTATGAACCTGATCCATAGTATGAGTTTTCGTCGATTTCTTGGAAACCAAAGTTTACAGGGATTTCAACGACAGCTGGACCTTTTTTAGAAACTGCAGCACGGCAAGCTTCGTCAATTACTTTTGGCAATTGCTCAGCGTAAGCTACACGTTTGTTGTATACAGCGATACCGTTGTACATTGGGTTTTGGTTCAATTCTTGGAAGGCATCCATGTTGAGTTCGTTAACTGGACGTGATCCAAGGATTGCTAGGAATGGAGTGTTATCCATAGCTGCATCGTAAACACCGTTAATCAAGTGAGTCGCACCTGGACCACCTGAACCAACTGCAACCCCGATTGAGCCGCCGAATTTAGCTTGCATAACCGCTGCAAGAGCACCTGTTTCTTCGTGGCGAACTTGCAAGAAACGGATATCTTTGTCTTCAGCCAAAGCATCCATCAATGAGCTGAGTGTTCCTGATGGGATACCGTAGATTGTGTCTACGCCCCATGTTTTCAATACGTTGAGCATTGCTGCAGATGCAGTAATTTTCCCTTGAGTCATAATGATAACTCTCCTTCAAATATTTTTAAATCTACTAAAAAAGTTTCGTATACTTTTTTGAAAACGTTTCAGCAAATTTTTACTCTACTAATTTACCACATTTAGTTCGACTTTACTAAGAATCTGCTCACAAGTTCTTATTATCTATTACAGTACAGTTTGAAAACGTTTTTAATATCTGTTTTATAATAAAAAGCGAGCAAGCTCGCTTTTAGTCTATTTTACTAAAGTTTAACAGAAGGGAACTGGTCAGAACAGATACTGAACTAAAGGCCATGGCTAGACCTGCCAGTTCTGGGTTGAGGCTCAGTCCAACACCTGAAAAGACTCCTGCTGCTATCGGAATTCCGACGACATTGTAGATAAAGGCCCAGAAAAGATTGAGCAGAATTCGATTAAAGGTTTTCTTACTCATGTCAAAGGCACGAACCACTCCTAAGAGGTTATTAGTTGTCAACACCAAATCTGCTGACTCGATGGCGATATCTGTTCCAGCTCCCATAGCAATTCCCACATCCGCTACGCTGAGGGCAGGAGCATCATTGATACCATCCCCAACAAAGGCTACTTTGCCAGCCGCTTGTAGTTTATGGATTTCGTTGGCTTTTTCTTCTGGCAAGACACCTGCAATGACCTCTTCGATTCCGATCTGATCTGCAATAGCACGCGCCACACCTGCATTGTCTCCTGTCAGCATGACTGTTTTAAGGCCTCGTTTTTTCAACTGACTGATGGCTAGCTTAGCATTTTCCTTAGGGATATCTTGCAAAGCAAGCAAGCCTTTGATTTCATTGTCAACAGCCAAAAATACAACCGTCTTAGCTTCTTTTTCCAGTTCTTCTAGTTTATCTTGATAAGTGCTAGAAATGTTCATGCCATCCAGCATTTTAGCATTTCCAAGCAGAACTTGTTTTCCATTGATTTGCCCTGAGACACCTTTTCCGTGCAAGGCTTGGAAATTTTCAACAGTTTGTAACTCAAGTCCAGCTTCACTCGCTCGTTTCACAACGGCTTCAGCCAGTGGGTGTTGAGAAGCTTCTTCCAAGGAGGCTGCCAATCCAAGCACTTCTACTTCGTCGCCGATGATATCTGTTACCACAGGCTTCCCTTCCGTCAAAGTCCCAGTCTTATCAAAGACAAGAGTTTGGACTTTCTGGATTTCCTGTAGAACCATTCCATTTTTGAGGAGAACTCCCATCTTGGCACTGCGTCCTGTCCCTACCATAAGGGCTGTCGGTGTTGCGAGCCCCAAGGCACAAGGACAGGCGATAATCAAAACCGCCACTCCGTAGAGAAGAGAGGACACAAAGCTAGCTCCAAGCACGACTACACTATCTCTCAACAAGACAAACCAAACCCAAAAGGTCACAATCCCTAAAATGACAACTGCTGGAACAAAAATCCCTGAAACTTTATCAGTCAAGTCCTGAATCGGAGCACGACTTGTCTGAGCTTTCTTCACAAAATCCACAATCTGAGCCAAAACAGTCTCTGAACCAACTTTTTCTGCTCTAAAAACAAGTGTTCCACTATTATTGATGGTTGAGCCAATGACGGTATCTCCAACTGTCTTGTCCACAGGCAGACTCTCACCTGTCACCATAGACTCATCAATACTAGAGATACCTTCGACTACGACACCATCAACAGCAATCTTTTCACCGGGACGCACTCGAATCAGATCACCTACCTTGACTTGCTCCAAGGGGACTTGAACATAGCGATCCTCACGCAAGACTTCTGCAGTTTTAGCCTGCAAGTCAAGTAATTTCTCCACAGCTTGGGAAGTATTTTTCCGCATTTTCTCCTCAAAAACGGCTCCCATAAGAACGAAGAAGAAGATAAATGCAGCACTTTCAAAGTAAACGGGGAGACCAGCGAAGAGGGCAACTAAGCTATAGAAATAGGCCACTAGGGTTCCCAGAGCAACCAAGGTATCCATGTTGGCATTGTGCTTTTTAAAACTAGCCCAAGCACTTTGGATATAAGGACCACCTGCTACTAGCATAATCGGTGTTGTGGCTAAAAAGGTTCCCCAACGCATAACTTGGTGACTAATTCCTCCTGTCGACATCCCAATCATGAGAATCACAAGAGGCACAGTAAAGATACTAGTAATCCAAAAACGCTGTAAAAGTGATAGAGATTTTCGAGTCTTCTCAACTACGGTATAACTCCCCTTTTGCATCTTCATGCCACAAGAAAATTCATGTTGACCTAATTCTTGAGGTGTAAATCGAATGACTTTCTCCTCATCTACGCCGATTGGTTCCAAGATGCCTTCTTCTTCAAATAGAATTTCCTTATAACAGTTTGAAGGTGTCACACGGTGAAAGGTGATCTCAGCAGGAACTCCTTTTTGCAGTTGAATGTGGGCTGGATGGTAGCCTTTGTCTGCCGTGATACGGATTTTTTGAACACCATTTTCAAGACTTGCTTTTACAATTTCAGTCATATCATTCTCCTATTCTACAATCATCTTACCGTGCATCATATTCATGCCACAAGAGAAACCATACTCTCCAGCCTGCTCAGGCGTGATTTCCACTATATACTCTTCCCCCATAGGCAGGTCCGCATGTACACCAAAATCTGGAAAAACAATTTGGTCCAGACAGGGTGAAGGATCCTTGCGGTCAAAAACAATGCGGGCTGGCACTGATTTCTTGAGGACAATCAACTCAGGCGTATAGCCTCCCATGACCTCCACTCGAATCTCTTGATAGCCCTTTTTTTGCTGGGCCTTTTGTCCAGATTTTTCAGGCTTTTTGAAAAACCAAAACAAGATAAACGCGATAAGGGCAATACAAACAATGGTTACAATACTATTTAACATGACGTCTCCTTTACATACAATTACATTTTACTTCTGTTACAGCACTTGATTTCTTCTCAGAAATCACAGCTTCCAAGTCTTCCAAGTCAGCCTGAGTAAAATCACATTCAGCAATCAAATCAGCCAACAAGTTCTTAATCCTACGAGAACAAACCTTGTCCTTGATATCTTGGACAAGTAAATCCCGACTTTGGTCTAAAGTTAAAAGGGCTGAATAGACAAAGAACTTGCCTTCTTTTTTCCTTGTCAGACACTCTTTCTCAACCAAACGAGCCAAAAGAGTTTGAATGGTTGACTTGGACCAGTCGAACCGCTCCGCCAGAACCCTGATCAAATCCGTACTAGTCTGCTCTCCTTGCATCCAAATAATCTTCATGACCTGCCATTCTGCATCTGAAATCTGCATAATCACACCTCCTAAATCTACATTTGTCAATTACAATTATTAGTATACTCAAAAAATCTACATTTGTCAACTATGAAATTAATCTTTTTTTGAAAAATAGAATTTTAATCATTTGATAAAGGATTTTCAGTTAAATTTTACTATATAAACTATAAAAATATGCTATACTAAAGAAAAAAGAAAACAACCACTAGGGGTGCGTAAAGCTGAGATTAACGACTGTTAGATCCCTTTGACTCAATCTAGGTAATGCTAGCTGATGGAAGTGGAAATGATAATGGGGACTAGCAGTCTTCTATTACCTTTCTAAAACAGACTAGCTTGTTCTTAAGAATACAAACTTCAGTTGGTTGGGAGGTTTTAGATGACTTATTTACCCGTTGCTTTGACCATTGCAGGAACTGACCCTAGTGGTGGTGCTGGCATTATGGCTGATTTAAAGTCATTCCAAGCTAGAGATGTCTATGGAATGGCTGTTGTGACAAGTCTTGTTGCTCAAAATACCCGAGGCGTTCAATTAATCGAGCACGTCTCCAACCAAATGCTGAAAGCTCAATTGGAGAGCGTCTTTTCGGATATCAAGCCTCAGGCTGTAAAAACTGGGATGTTGGCAACTACTGAAATAATGGAAATCATCCAGCCCTATCTTAAAAAACTGGATTGTCCCTACGTTCTTGACCCTGTTATGGTCGCTACGAGCGGAGACACCCTGATTGATAGCAGTGCCAGAACCTACCTAAAAACAAATCTGCTTCCACTTGCAACCATTATCACACCCAACCTTCCTGAGGCAGAAGAGATTGTTGGTTTTTCAATCCATGATTCCGAAGACATGCAACGTGCCGGTCGCCTGATTTTAAAAGAATTTGGTCCTCAATCTGTGGTCATCAAAGGTGGCCATCTCGAAGGTGGTGCTAAGGATTTCCTTTTTACCAAGGATGAACAATTTGTCTGGGAAAGCCCAAGAATTCAAACCTGTCACACCCATGGTACTGGATGTACCTTTGCTGCTGTGATTACGGCTGAACTAGCCAAGGGTAAAACCCTTTATCAGGCAGTTGATAAGGCCAAGGCTTTTATCACGAAAGCTATTCAAGATGCCCCTCAACTCGGTCATGGTTCTGGTCCAGTCAACCATACAAGCTTTAAAGATTAAAAAAACTCTCTAGTTCCCACTTTAAGGGAATTAGAGAGTTTTTATACTTTTCAAAAATCTCTTCAAACTACGTCAGCTTTATCTGCAACCTCAAAGCTGTGCTTTGAGAAACCTGCGACTAGCTTCCTAGTTTGCTCTTTGATTTTCATTTAGTATTAATTAGAAAATAATGTCATCCACCTTTGTCAAAAAGGCTTGCGTTTTTGCCTCTATATCTTCTGCCTGCATCAAATCACGCACTACAGCTACTCCAGCTATGCCAGTTGCGGCAAGTTGGTCAATGTTCTCTGAAGTCAAGCCTCCGATAGCAACTACTGGAATGGCCACCCTTTGGCAAATTGTCTTCAAGGTTGAAATCAGGGTGATGGGTGCATTTTCCTTGGTGGTTGTTGGGAAAATGGCTCCTGTCCCCAAGTAATCTGCACCCCCTTCTTCTGCCTCGAGGGCTCTTTTTACCGTTTTAGCAGTGACACCAAGTATTTTTTCAGGGCCCAAGACTTGTCGGGCAACCGAAACTGGTAGTTCATCGTCTCCGATATGCAGACCTGCAGCATCAACCGCAAGACAAACATCCAAACGATCATCGATGATCAAGGGTACCTGATAGGCATCTGTTATTTCTTTGACTTGTTTTGCCAGTTGATAATATTGATTGGTTGTGAGATTTTTTTCTCGTAATTGGACTATGGTAACACCTGAACGGCAAGCCGTCTCAACCTTTTCAAGAAATCTTTCCAAGGAATCTTGGTAGCGATTGGTTACCAGATACAGTCTAAGCGCCTCTCTATTCATAAACATCTCCTTTTATGGCTTCTAGCCAATTTTCATCTCTTTTTAGGAGCGAAAGCTGATTGAGTACTTGGTAGCGAAATTCTTCCAATCCCATTCCTTGGACAACTATTCTCTCAGCAGAGATATTAAGATAAGAGACCGCTAGATACGAAGCTTCAAAGCCAGTCATTCCTTGGCTGAGAAAAACAGCTGTCAAGGCTCCAACTAGGTCTCCTGTCCCTGTTATCCAATCCAATTCTTCACAACCATTTCCCAATACAGCAACCTGATTCTCTGAAACGATGAGGTCCTTGGGGCCTGTGACTAAGAATGATATACCTGGATAGGTCTGACACCAGTCTTTCAAGACTTGAAGTAAATCCTCAGTTTCTTGATCTTTAGCACTCGCATCGACCCCAACGCCGTGGTGTTTTAAGCCGACAAGACTTCGAATTTCCGACATGTTTCCTTTAAGGATCGTAGGTCTATAGTCTAAAAGATCTCTGACTAAGCTCTTACGAATGGATGAAGCCGTTACGCCAACAGCATCTACTACCATCGGGAGAGAAGATTGGTTTGCATACGAAGCTGCCATACGGATTGCTTTTTCCTTCTCAGCAGACAAATGCCCCAAATTGATGAAGAGAGCCTGGCTCTGTTTGGTAAAATCAAGAACCTCACGGGGGTCATCTGCCATGACAGGTTTACATCCCAGAGCCAAAATCCCATTTGCCAGCATCTCACAAGAAATCTCATTGGTAATGCAGTGAATGAGGGAAGTCGTTTCCATAGGAAAAGGATTTGTCAATGCCTGCATCAGTCTATCCTTTCACCAAAGAAATATCCCTGCACTTTTTTAAAGAATTCCTGCTTAATTAAAAATCGAAAGGCAATAAAGGAAATCGCTGTCCCAATCAAGGTTGCTCCGAAAAATCGAGGCGTGTAGATAAACCAGCTAAGCTTTGCAGCTGATCCTGTAAAGAGTACCATAACAGGATAGGAAACAATAGAACCAATAATACCTGTTCCCAAAATCTCTCCTAGAGCGGAATAATGAAATTTTCGACCATACTTATAAAAGAGACCTGCAAGGAGGGCTCCAAAAGTCGCTCCTGTGAGAGCTAAAGGCGGAATCCCTTGAGTCGTCATACGGATAAATGCTGTGACTGTAGCCATAACCAAAGCATAAACAGGTCCCATCATGATTCCTGCTAGAATATTGACTACACTGGACATCGGTGCCATTCCCTCAATCCGAAAGATAGGCGTAAGGACTACATCAAGGGCAATCATCATGGATAAAATGGTTAATTTGTGAACTTGCAATTGGTGCTTTCTCATATTTCTACTCTTCTCCTGTTTCTAAAGACTGTAAATCACTCTTCCATGTCTGGTGTTGGTAGGCCATTTGCCAAAACTTGGCTTCCATGTGAACACTGATGTGGAAGGCATCT
The DNA here is from genome assembly GCA_963515655.1 of Streptococcus mitis. Taxonomy (GTDB): domain Bacteria; phylum Bacillota; class Bacilli; order Lactobacillales; family Streptococcaceae; genus Streptococcus; species Streptococcus mitis_DP. Next base: position 3,432 of record CAUPZW010000032.1, on the reverse strand, counting down.
AGCATTTTTTTCTTGTCTGTCTCATCACTTTCGCGATAGAGTTGATTGACTAGCGCTCCCTCCTCTCTGATCTGTTGCTCTAACTCATCCGTAATATAAGTTTCAATCCATTGTTGATAGAGAGGATCTGGTGATGGTTTAAGATTAAGTGATTTGCCTATATCATGGTATAACCAAGGACAAGGCAGCAAACTTGCAAAGGCAATGCCCAAGTTTGGCTCTGCAAATTGCCGATAAATGTGAGAAATGTAATGATAGCAGGTTGGAGCGATTGGATGTTGCTCCATTTCCTGATCGCTGATTTCCAATTCCTTGAAAAATTGTTGGCGGATAAACAACTCACCCTCCACTAGACTCTGAGCATTTTGTTTCAAGAGTCTTTTCATTTCCTGGTTTGAAGTCTTATCAGCCAAGAGGTGATAGGCTTCTGAAAAAGACTTCAGGTAATAAGCATCCTGAATTAAGTAATAGCGGAAAATAGAAGGTTCTAAATTTCCCTCTTGTAATTGTAAAATAAAGGGATGATGAAAAGAAGCCTGCCAAGCTTCATTGGATAATTCCATTGCAATATCTGTAAATTCCATAGTAACTCCTTTATAAAAATAGACTTGTTTGAAGTAATAAAAAGAACAGCAGGTAGATTAATTTTGTTTTTTTAGCAATATAAAAAGTCCGATAGCGATTCTCCACCTGTGCATGTTCGTCATATCCATGCGCCGACAGGGCTCTCAGGTAAAGATGGCGCCACCTAAAGACTGTCATCAGAACCTTGCTGTAAATCAAGGGAGACCAAAAATGCAGTTCTTGACCGCGTAATAAGCAAGCTTCCTTGAGGGACTTGATTTCTTGCTGAATAAGGGGGAAGGAATTGAATACCACAATCAAGGCGTAGGCCCAAGAGCGTGATACCCCCTTTTGAGCCAAGTACAAGAGAAGCTCTTTTAGGGAAATAGAGGAAACAAAGACAAGTCCGATACAAACGGTCACAAAGGCCCTCGTTCCAAGCATGACTGCCTGCGAAGCATCTCCATGTAACTGAACTGCCCAGTAGTTGGCAAAGGATGGCAAAATGGCGAGCAGAATCATCCAAGCCAACATCTTAAATCGACGGTAATAGAGCATAAAGAGAATACAAAATGCAACTACCGAGAGATTAAGAGCAATCGAAGGAATAAAAGATGTTTCCAAGGATAAAATCAGCAAGAAGAGACTGATAATCGGTGTCTGGGTTGCTACTTTGACCATACTATCTCACCTCCCCTTGGGTATTGCTACTCTGAGATGTGAGTGGTTTGATAATTGTCACTTCTTTCACATGACTGAGCCCCTGACTAGTCATCTCAATCCAATAATCAACCACAGAGATCAAGGGATCCAAACGATGGCTAATGATTAGAAAACTTCTTCCTTGATTTCTCTCCTCCACAATCCACTGACAAAAATAATCACAGGCTCTATCATCCAAACCAGCAAAAGGTTCGTCTAGTAAAATCACAGAAGCCTTGCTGGTCAAGATGGTCAAGAGCTGAAGAATCTTTTGCTGACCACCACTTAATTGATAGGGACTCTTATCAAGCGCCTGCTCCAGATCAAAATACCGTAAAGCTTGAAGAATTCGCTGATTTCTTTCAGAATCAGGTCCGTCTAATTGCAGTTCCTCTCGCAGACTGACTCGGATAAACTGTTTCTCAGCTTCCTGAACAACACCCGTCAGGTCATGATACAAACTCTTTTTCTTTTTTAGAACCGAACCCTTCCAAGTAATGCGCCCCTTATACTTTTGAAATTGAAGAATAGACCGAAAGAGGGTTGATTTCCCGACACCATTATCACCCAAGATACAGGAAATTCCTTGGTAGAATGTGAAATCCGCAATCGAAAAGAGGGAGCGCTTATTCAGCTCACAAGTCGTTCTATCCATATGGAATAGTTCCGGGCTAGAAGCAACCTCCTTTGAAGCAACCTGTGTCATCTCAGAGGAAGGGATTTGAAATACTTCCCTTAGTTGGCCATCTCTTAGCTCCACCATATGGTCGATATAGGCTTCATAGTCCGTTAAATCATGGTCGCACAAAATAACTGTCTTCCCATTAGAAGCCAACTCTTTTAGAATCTCCAATATCTCTATCCTACTCTTGCGGTCAATGGAAGCAAAAGGTTCATCCAAGAGATAGACCCTAGGATTCATAGCAAAGAGAACTGCCAGTGCAGCCTTTTGCTTTTCCCCACCTGATAAGTGATGAATGGGACGGTGCAAGATCTTCTCACAGCGACATTGTCGAACCACCTCTGCTATTTTTGAATCAATTTCCTGAACGGGATGGCCGATATTCTCTAGGGTAAAAACCAACTCCTCAAACAAGTTCTCCATGGTAAATTGATGATTGGGATTTTGAAATAGAATACCAACCGTCTGGATACGTTCGATGATAGAAAGCTGACTGACCTCGCTCCCGTTTATCAGGACTTGACCGCTATAGGGAAGAGAACTGACTTGGGCAATCATTTGAAAGAGACTCGATTTTCCTGAACCACTGCTCCCAACTAACAAGGTAAAGGCTTGCGCATGAAAAGTAAAATCAATCGGTTCTGAAAAAATTGGGGACTGAATCTCCCGTAATTCCAGCCCCATCTATGCTTTTCCTCCAGTTGCAAACTGATGATAGAGTTTGACAATAGCACGAACCAAGATAGTACAGAAGAAAAAGACGGAAATAAAACGTACCACTAGCAAGGAAAGTACAAAAGGCACTGAAAAGGCGTAGTAACCTAATTTAATGTATTCATAGACAAAGCTAACAAGCGTAATCCCAATACTATTGGCAGTTAGAGAGAGCCAACTTTCATAGCGATTCTTGGTTACGATAAAACCAAGTTCACTTCCCAAACCTTGAACCAAGCCAGACAAAAGGGCACCTAGACCGAATTGGCTACCATAAAGGACTTCAGCAAGCGCAGCTAGCACTTCACCAATCGTTGCACTTCCTACTCTTGGAACAAAGATGGCCGCAATAGGCGCAGCCATACACCAGAGACCAAAGAGGATTTCATTGGCAAAGGCCTGCAAGCCAAGAGGGGCTAAAATCAGAGTGAGGATATCAAACAGATAACCTGAACCCACAAAAACGCCACCAAAAAAGATAGACAAGAAAGCAAGTAAGATAACATCTTTTAATTGCCATTTTTTCAACATAAAAAACTCCTTTTTTTAAAGAAAAGTGGGGCATTCAAGGAGACCTACCTAAATGCTTTGTATCACCTTCATCCAGTTTCGTAAAAGAAAAAAACTCTAATTACAATCAAGAATTAGAGTTCAGCTTACAAGATTAGACCGTTCATTTCGACATACGAAAAAAACGTTTCACATTTCCCTTCGACAGTCTTAACTGTATCAGGTTCAATGGGTATCATCTCAGCCTAAAGCACCCCAAA
>CAUPZW010000031.1:0-21415 GCA_963515655.1 Streptococcus mitis | reverse complement strand
CCTCTAGCGATAAATTATTAACAACCAGACGTTCTCCCTCATCAGCAACATCTTTATGGAAACTATTTTGATTCTTTAATCTCAAACTTTCTGACTGCAAGATAGACTTCGCTCTATCACGTTCAGTCTGACTAATATTAAAATCAGAAAAAGCCGTCTTCAAAGCCTTTATATACTTATCGCTCAGTGTAATCGTATTGCTAGGTGAAGATGATAAAGCATTGTCATAGATATTTTTAGCTTGTTCATATTCTCTCTTAGCTTTAATCAATTCACTTTTTAAACTTTCTACTTGACTGCTCGTTGTACTATTCGCATACACAGGTTGACTATTTACTAACCCAAGCAACGTTACGCTGGCAGTTGTTGCCAAGATAGTTGTTCTCAATTTCATAATCTTATCTCCTTTTTGTTTAAAAACGTTCTTAAAATATTTATTTTATGCTTTTATTTTACCATTTTTAGAGTTTTTTCTCAATTTTTTCTTGATTTCCATTCATCTATCCGCTTAATCAAAGATAGGACGTTTAGAACAGCTAAAATCTCCTCTCCTTGATGAAACAGATAGATGAGGTTCTATCTGTTTAATGCTTCGTTGGACGATGATATCCTTTACCAGTCAGCAGTAAACGATTGGTATTTCCTTGTTTAATGCGTCTAGCCACTAGAACATCACCTCGTTTGATGGTGCGAATCTCTTTATAAATTTTTGAATATTCTACAATCATCCAAACTGTCTCTAGTTTACCTGCTAGATATCCTTTTTTAGATACCAAACCATATCTGCTGGTTAATTTGATTTCATCTCCATTATCAAGTCTTGCGGTTGCATTCCCTTGATTTCCTAAGCATCTAAGGTCAGCTAAAGTGACCTCTGTAACTAATTTTGATTGATTCATCTTGTCTCCTCCTTACTGAATCAAGGCTGATTTACAGCCATGCCGAGGTATGACGTACATACCTGCTGTATTTTTTACACACGGTTTTAAGTCTAGAAACCGCAAACTCCTTCAGCTTAGGCTTTGCCTGCTTTTACGTGGTGGAACAGCACTAGATATCCTTTTCTAGCCTACACACCGCCCTTGTTCTTCTTTTTATGCTTAGTTCCGCTAATCAGGACAGTGGGGGTATTCAATTTTCAAAGATCAAAAGTAGTTTTATGACTTGCTCAGGTCAAAAAAGCTAGATTTAATCTCATGTCATCTATAGCTTAGTTACTCAGATACCTATACTCTGCTTCTCTATGAGCTTGCATCTTGGCCTCGCTCTTACGTTCGCCAATCAAATTTTCAATAGATTGAATCAAGTAAGCAAAAGGACTATCACATTCAGGAATCCGTTCGATACAGTGAAGAACCTCACTACTTGTTATCCATCCTGTCTGAATGTATTGGCCAACAATCATCTTTTGGCGGTGAGTCATATTATAATGCTGGTACCACGGTAAATGATCTCGGTAGCTATCTGCAATTTCCTGCAAGAGAGAATAGACTTGAGGTTTGATAAATTTCTTCCCACTTGTTTTTTGAGAAGGAGTGTCACAAGTTCCAGCAGTCTGATCCAATTCCTTAGAATTGGAAGCAGGCTTTCTAGAACTATGTCTAGTACTATTATTCTCAGTATGACTCTTCTCAGTCTTAATAGGGTTAAAATTTTTTACCTCCGGAGGTAAAGATTTTTGACTTCCAAAATTCGTTGATTTAACAGCTTTTTTTGGAGGTAAAGATTTTTGACTTCCATAATTTATTGATTTGATAGGCTTTTCTAAAACAGAGTTTTCATCTTTCAAAATAGAAGATTCTTCTTCACTGCCTGGACGTTCAATTTCAAATAAGACACAACCTTTGTAATCTAAAGTTTTTACATGGTGGTAGACTACAGTTCCTTTGTCACGTCCTTTTTCTACGATTTTAGCATCATAGTGTTCATATTCTTGTAATTCAGCATTCACATTTTGAAGATACAAACGATTCGGACGATTCTTCCCTTGTTTCACTTCACGAAGCAATCCAAGCTCTTTCAATTCTTTCTTGATTTTCAATACAGTTGGCTTACTGCGATCTAAAATTTCCATTAAGTCCTCAACCGTATAGACAAGAAATACTGAACCATTCTCATCAACATAAGTCAGTTCACCGTTTCTGTAAGAATGAATACTCAACATACATCGATCATAGAGTACTCCATAAGCAATCTTGCCATCATTTGATAATTTCTTGGCATAGAGACTCGTCATCTTGATTTTCCCAGTAGGTTTCCCTTCAGCAGAAAATTTCTTCTTAACATTTACCATGAAAATTTGTGGGATTTGATAGAAGGTCTGTGTTGCTACTTGATTTACTGTAATATCAGCCATGTTATCACACCCCCATCATCACAGTACCATTTCCCATAGAGAACAGAACTCCCTCTCTCTCTAATTCTTCAACAGCCTTAACAGCCCGTTTTTTACTCATTCCTGTTTTTCTCATCACTTCGTTAACAGCTGCTTTTTTTGAAAATTGCACAAACATTTCTTTAGTCATTCTACTATCTCCTTTATCTGTCTCACTAATTTAAGTTCCTTTGAAAAGCAACTTGGACATTCAGATAGACCAAGCTGAAAATCCAAATGGTCAAATAAAAAGTTACATCGCTCACACTGCACTGTGCTTCTAAGTATTGTTTCACCTAACCAATCTCTTTCTACAACATCTAATACATCTCCACATTCAGGACAATGAATAGGCTTGAAAATATCATCTTCTTCCCATTTTTCCTCATAATCACAATCAAAACAAACGATTGTTTCCAACCACATGGATTAACCCCCTTCCAATGTTCCTGCTAATTCGCCTATCTTTGACTTAAATTCCTTGATTTTCTTTCTCACAAGATCACGTTCTGCACTCATCAGTTGTACCTCACTTTTTTTGTAAGGTTTTTTTAAAACTTCTAGTCTTGCCTCATATAGCTCCAGTGAACGCTTATAATAATTCAACATTTCTCTTTCTAGTTTTGTCATGTTATCTCGTCCTCTCTCGTTTCAAACAGAATCAAGTAACTCAGGAGTAAATTCCATCGTCGTCTGCAGGCCTTCATCATAAGTCAGTTGGCTGGTTTATCCCCATTCCTCATGTTCCATCTCTAGCTCTTCTGAAATACGGATAAGTACCAAGCTTAATTCTAAGATATAATTCATGAATAACATCATCTTTTATGACTTTCCATAAAATACTAGCGAGCTTATAATAATCGTTTTCAAGCCAAACTCTAGCAAGGTCATTGTCTGGAGATACTTTTTCATCAGAATTTCCTTCAGGAATACAATCAACCATATTTTCATTCTTATCAAGATCTATTACATCGAAAATTTCTAGCGAATCAATATCCATAACAATTTCAATATTATCTGACATTTTTTCTCCTTAATTTTTGGCAACGAAAAAAGAGAACGAATTTTCTCGTCCTCTGCATATATTTATATGTTTCTTGTATTTCTCAAAACTCTAGACACTTACCATGGCAACTAAAGAGCTATAGGAGAAAAGGTAAACCTAGCGACGCGGTGAACGCTGGGGCGTTTGATTTCGATTGCTTTCTTCCTCCAGCTTTTTCTTCTCTTCTTCCAATTGATTCTGCTGTTCTTCCAGTCTTTTCTTCTCTTCTTCTTTCTGTTTCTTCTCAGCTTCTTCGGCCTCTTTTTTAGCTTTTTCCTCAGCCTCCATAATTAATTTATCCGCCACAGTGTAGCTGTAGATTCCAGCTTCCATGTCAATCACACTCGGTTCTGACAATTGAGGCTTAATCTTACTGTAGTAAGGCAGTTTCTTACTCATTTCAGACAGGGGAACCAAGACTTCGTCTGTATCATACATGGTCAATCGAATTAAATCGGAAGTCACCTTGCTTGGAGCTAATTCCACCTTTTGGATAGCAGCCTTGAGTTCTGGACTAATTTGAGAAAGTTCTGAGACAAAAGTCTTGATTTGCTCACTATCATTAAAGAAAACTGACAAATAAGTTTCTGGTAGACTGACCAAACTTACCGCACTGGTCTCAAGCTGACCACTGGAAAGAATAGGATAATGATTTTCACCAGAAATATAGTAGGCCACAATATCATATTCCTTAACCTTGATAGTAAATTTGGTTGGAAATTGATAAACAAGCTGAGCTGATTCAATCCAATAGTTAGACTTGATCTGCTCTTCATATTTTGCCTTGTCTAGCAGAAGATTAATCGTATAATCCGAATCCTGAATGCCTGAAGCCTGTCGGATATCATCAGCTGTAGTTTGCACCGTTCCCTCAACACGAATATCCTTCATGGTCGCATAAGGACTGAGTAAGTAGGCAGAGACAATCAATAAAAGCAGACTTGGAAATAAAATCGTTAGAGATCGCAAGATATGGATGGCAGGAATTTTCGGTTTAGCCGATTTCTTCTTTACAGGCTTTTTCTCTCTTTTTTTATCCTGTTCCTCGTCCTCTTTAGACGTGGATTCTTCTTTCTCTTCTTCCTCTTTGTCACCCTCTGAGGATGCTACTTTTTCCTCAGACTCTTCCTTAGCTGATTCTGGGTCCTTTGGATCAGATTCACTCTCTTGGTCTTCAGTTTCATCTGACTCTTCAGATTTTGAAGCCATTCGAGCTTGTCTTTCCTTTTCCTTCTCCTCAGCTAGAGCCGCCTCTTCTTCAGCCTTCTTTTTTAGGTATTCTTGGTTTCGTTTCTGCCATTCTGATAACTCTTTCAATTCTTCGAGGATTTCTTTGCCCTCATTTTTCTTATCTTTTGACATTTACTTTCCTTATGATAAATCTTTTTTCAACAATTGATAAAAATCTGCTAGAGATTTCAATTCCTTGGAAGCCTTCATCTTAGCTTGGTAGTCTTCCTTGTGGCTTAGTAAGTGAGACAGCTTCTCTTCCAAACTATCCAAGGTCAAATCGCTTTCTTGAAGCTCTTCTGCATAGCCTTTTTTTACAAAGTAAGCTGCGTTCTCAATCTGGTCACCACGGCTAGCTTCACGACCAAGTGGCACAATGACATGTAATTTTGCCATTGCCAAGAGCTCAAAAATCGTATTGGCACCACCTCGTGTCACAACAATATCAGCCAATTCCATTAAGGGTTGATAGAGATTGGTCACATAGTCAACACGAAAAAGATTTTGGCTCAACTCGTTCAGACTAGAATCTCCAGTTAAATTGATAATATTGTAGCGCTCTGTCAGTTCTTTCTTATGGTCTGTCACCAATTGGTTAAAGACACGAGCGCCCGCAGAACCACCGACAAACAATATAGTTGGCAATTGGGGATTAAAGTGGGTTTGAATATCCACCAATTCATCTAGTTCTGGAGTTTTTTGATCTGAAACCTTGGTCACTGCTCCCACATGCTCAACCTTAGACAAACTTGAATCTTGCTCAAAGGTTGAATACATCTTGGTCGCAAATTTATAGGCGATTTTATTGGCCAAGCCCATAGACAGATCAGATTCGTGAATAAAGACTGGCACTCCTGACACACGCGCAGCGATAACAGGCGGTACCGAGACAAAACCTCCCTTTGAAAAAAGGGCCTGTGGACGAATTCGTAACATGATAAAGAGAGATTGGACAATTCCCCAGCCAACTTTAAAGACGTCCAGCATATTTTGCCAAGAGAAATAACGACGCAATTTTCCAGTCGCAATGGAATGGAAGGTGACATCTAGACCCGACTTGAGGATTTCTTGGTGTTCGATACCACGCTTGTCCCCAATATAGTGGACTTCCCAGCCATCTTCGATGAACTTGGGCATTAACAAAAGGTTGAGGGTGACGTGTCCAACCGTCCCCCCACCTGTAAAGACAATTTTTTTCATATTATTCCTTTAACTCCGCTACTGTGTCGATAAAGAGGTCGCCACGTACTTCAAAGTTAGCATACATATCCCAGCTGGCATTGGCAGGACTGAGAAGAACCACGTCTCCTTGAGTCGCAAGCTCATAGGCCTTGCGGGTCGCATCTGCAATATCAGTCGCCTCCACATAAGCCACACCAGCCTTATCTGCTGCCCGTTTAACACGTTCTGCAGACTGACCGAGGATGACCATCTTCTTGAGTCCAGTAATATCTGGAACCAATTCGTCAAACTCATTACCACGGTCCAAACCGCCTGCAATCAAAATAACCTTGCTGTTATCAAATCCTGACAAGGCTTTTTGAGTAGCCAAGATATTGGTTGATTTACTGTCGTTATAGAATTTGATACCCTTGATTTCATCCACAAATTGAAGACGGTGTTTGACACCACCAAAGGCTGAAAGAGTTTCTTTGATGGTTTGGTTATCTACACCACGAAGCTTGGCCACAGTAATCGTCGCAAGGGCATTTTCCACATTGTGGCTACCTGGAACTCCGATTTCATTCGCTGCCATGACCACTTCCCCACGAAAGTAGAGTTGACCATCTTCCAGATAAGCTCCATCAACCTTTTCAAGTGTTGAGAATGGTACAACAGTGGCTTGTGTTTTAGTAGCCAATTCTTTTACCAAGTCTTGGTTAAAGTTCAAGACCAGGAAATCAGCTGCTGTCATCTTGTTCTGAATATTCCACTTGGCTGCTACATATTCCTCAAAAGAACCATGGTAATCAATATGAGTTGGCATGAGGTTGGTAATAACCGCAATCTCTGGATGGAATTCTTGAATGCCCATTAGCTGGAAAGAAGAAAGTTCCATGACCAGCGTATCCGCATCTGACGCAGTTTGAGCCACTTGGCTGGCAGGATAGCCGATATTTCCTGATAAGAGACCATGTTGACCAGCAGCAGTCAAAACCTCTCCAATCATAGTCGTTGTGGTTGTTTTTCCATTTGAACCTGTGATACCGATAATTGGCGCTTCTGAAATCAAGTAAGCCAATTCTACCTCAGTCAAGACTGGAATTCTCTTGGCCAAAGCCTTTTCAATCATAGGATTGCTGTATGGAATACCTGGATTTTTTACCACGAGGGCAAACTCTTCATCCAAAAGTTCCAAAGGATGCCCACCTGTGATAACCTTGATTCCTTCTTCCAACAAACTTTGCGCAGCTGGATTGTCTTCGAATGGTTTCCCGTCATTTACTGTCACAATGGCACCTAGCTTGTCCAACAAACGAGCTGCAGATTCACCAGACTTGGCCAAACCTAAAACAAGGACTTTTTGATTTCTAAATTGATCTATTACTTTCATGTCTCAAACTCCATTTCTACTCCTACTATTTTACCATTTTTATGGAAATAATTCTAAATGAAAATGCTCAGATTAGGCATTCTAACAAGCAAAAAGAGAGCCAAAACTCTCTTTTTATCTTCTTTTACTTTTACTGACCGACATGAGGGTAATATCTCGCAAGCTAAAGTATGCTAGGAAGAGCATAGCGATTGCGATAAAGAATTCTGTCGGTAGCTGAAAAATTTGAAGGATAGACAACATAAGCAAAATCAAAAGTGCTACGAAAGCAAAGACGACAAGGACGATATTGACTGTCCCTTTAATGCTTTGTGGTGTCGCAAATACATAGAGTAGTAATAAGAGGAGTCCTATGATTAAATAAACCATTTTTATCTCTTTCTAGCTCTTATTCAGCTGATTTTTTCTTCTTGTTAGCTTTCTCACGCTCTGCCTTGTTAAGGATTTGTTTACGCAAACGGATAGACTCAGGCGTTACTTCCATGTACTCATCGTCGTTCAAGAACTCAAGAGACTCTTCAAGTGTCAAGATACGAGGAGTCTTGATAACAGCTGTTTGGTCCTTAGTAGCTGAACGAACGTTGGTCATTTGTTTGGCCTTAGTGATGTTAACTGTCAAGTCATTTTCACGAGAGTTTTCACCGATGATCATTCCTTCATAAACCTCAGTACCTGGGTTGACAAAGATCGTACCACGTTCTTCGATAGACATGATTGAGTAAGTTGTAGCCTTACCAGCATCGATAGAGACAAGGGCACCACGATGACGTCCACCAATTTCACCTGGAATCAATGGCAAGTATTGGTCGAAGGTATGGTTCATGATACCGTAACCACGAGTCATTGACAAGAACTCAGTTGAGTATCCAATCAAACCACGCGCTGGAACAAGGAAGACCAAACGAGTTTGACCATTACCAGTTGAAATCATATCCAACATTTCACCTTTACGTTCAGAAAGGCTTTGGATAACAGAACCTTGGTATTCTTCTGGAGTGTCGATTTGAACACGTTCAAATGGCTCACATTTAACCCCATCGATTTCTTTTACGATAACTTCTGGACGAGATACTTGAAGTTCATAGCCCTCACGACGCATTGTTTCGATAAGGATTGACAAGTGCAATTCTCCACGTCCTGAAACAGTCCATTTATCTGGTGAATCAGTTGGGTCAACACGAAGGGAAACGTCTGTTTGCAATTCTGCCTGCAAGCGTTCTTCTACCTTACGAGAAGTTACCCATTTACCTTCTTTACCAGCAAATGGTGAGTTGTTAACCAAGAAAGTCATTTGAAGAGTTGGCTCATCGATGTGTAGGATTGGAAGAGCTTCAACTGCATCTGTAGGAGTGATGGTTTCACCGACAAAGATATCTTCCATACCTGAAACGGCAATCAAGTCACCTGCTTTTGCTTCTTGGATTTCACGACGTTCCAAACCAAAGAAACCGAAGAGTTTTGTAACACGGAAGTTTTTAGTTGTGCCGTCCAGTTTAGAAAGGGTAACTTGGTCCCCAACCTTAACAGTACCACGGAAGACACGACCGATACCGATACGTCCAACGAAGTCATTGTAGTCCAAAAGTGACACCTGGAACTGCAAAGGCTCATCTGAGTTATCTACTGGAGCTGGGATATGGTCGATAATTGTGTCAAAGATTGGCGCCATAGTCGCTTCTTGGTCAGCTGGATCATCTGACAATGAAGAAGTTCCGTTGATCGCTGAAGCATAGACCACTGGGAAATCAAGCTGGTCATCATCTGCACCAAGCTCGATGAAAAGTTCCAAGACTTCGTCCACTACTTCTGCTGGACGAGCTGATGGTTTATCGATTTTATTGACAACCACGATTGGGACAAGGTCTTGTTCCAAGGCTTTTTTCAATACGAAACGAGTCTGTGGCATTGTTCCTTCGTAGGCATCTACGACCAAAACAACACCGTCAACCATTTTCATGATACGCTCAACTTCTCCACCGAAGTCCGCGTGTCCTGGTGTATCCATGATATTGATACGAGTTCCGTTGTAGGCAACGGCAGTATTTTTCGCAAGGATGGTTATTCCACGCTCTTTCTCGATATCGTTTGAGTCCATAGCACGCTCTGCCAATTCAGTACGTGCATCAAGCGTTTCTGATTGTTTCAATAATTCGTCAACGAGGGTTGTTTTACCGTGGTCAACGTGGGCGATAATCGCAATGTTACGGATATCTTCTCTTAATTTTGTCATGATTTCCTCTATAATATTCAAAATTTATTTTCTAACTGAACGATTATACCATAATTTCAAGTAAATAACATAACTCAAGCAAGTGTAAATGTTTTCACTCTGCTTTTCTTTTCACGTCAAGCCTTTTCAAAGTAAGAGACTTATGATAAGATAGGCACAGTATGCGTTTAGATAATTTATTAGCCCAAGAAAAAATCAGCCGAAAGACCATGAAACAAGCCTTACTCAAAGGGGAAATTCTAGTCGATAGTCGCCCAGCCCGCTCCCTAGCCCAAAATATCGATACAGGACTACAAGAACTCCTTTTTCAGAACCGTATCATTCGAGGCTATGAGCACACCTACCTTATGCTACATAAACCTGCTGGTGTCGTTACAGCCAACAAAGACAGGGAGCTTCCAACCGTCATGGATCTCCTTCCACCTGACATCCAGTCTGACAAGCTCTATGCCGTCGGTCGACTGGATCGAGATACGACGGGACTCCTCCTCTTGACCGATAACGGTCCCTTGGGCTTCCAGCTCCTCCATCCTCAGTATCATGTCGATAAGACCTACCAAGTTGAGGTTAATGGACTCCTGACACCTGACCATATCCAAGCCTTTCAAAAGGGAATTGTCTTTTTAGATGGTACTGTCTGTAAACCTGCAAGACTAGAGATTCTATCAGCAAGTCCTTCCCTCAGTCAAGCCTCTATTACCATTTCAGAAGGAAAATTTCATCAGGTTAAGAAAATGTTCCTCTCAGTTGGTGTCAAGGTGATCTCCCTCAAACGCACCCATTTTGGACCTTGGAGCTTGGATGATAAACTTCAAGAAGGAGACTATCGCCCCCTAAACTCAGAAGAGTTGGCAAGCATTCGTGAATTTCTTAGAAAAAGTGGTTAAAAAATGAGCTCGGAAACATCCAAGCTCGTTTTCTTATTTCTCAACTTTGACTTTCCCTTTCCAAGAATCCAATCCATAAGAAAGGATATAAATCTCAGAAAAACCTTGTTTTTTCAAGTAAAGGGCTGCATTTGTGACACGTTGCGCACGTTGGTTTTCGTAGAGGAGGACAGGTTTATCATTACGAAGGGCTGCAAGACTAGTTTTCAACTGACTTGAAGGAATATTGCGGGCACCAAGGATATGTTTTCTGTGGAATTCTGCTGGGTCACGCAAATCAATCAATTGACCCGTACGAATCAAGGCTTCAAATTCCTCATTGTCCACAATTTTAGCCGCACGACGAATACGAAGATAGTTAAAGCCCATCCACGCCAACATTGCCAGTATAAGTGCCCACAAAATCCAAGTAACCATTAGTTCTTTTCTCCATTTTTCTCAATATAATCCAATTCTACCTTGTGCTCTCTGCGAAGAACCGCTTCTGCTTCTAGATAGTCTAATTTGTCCATCAACCCTGCATCGTAAATCCGAGAGAGTTCCAACTTCATCAGTTCAATATCATATAAGCGTTTTCCCATATAAACAATAATACCAAATCGTTTGAGGAATTGCTGCACATCATAGAATGTTTTCATAAGACCCATTCTAGCAAAATTTTGTGTTTTTTTCAAGAAGAGACTCACACAATGGCCCTGATTTTCCTATCTTCTTTGGCGATTCTGACGCAAGTGTGGTACAATAAAAACATGAGAATTCAACAATTACATTATATTATCAAAATCGTCGAAACAGGCTCCATGAATGAGGCAGCCAAGCAACTCTTTATCACTCAGCCGAGTCTTTCCAATGCTGTGAGAGATTTGGAAAATGAAATGGGCATTGAGATCTTTATCCGCAATCCCAAGGGCATCACCTTGACCCGTGATGGGATGGAGTTTCTCTCTTACGCCCGTCAGGTTGTCGAGCAGACCCAGCTTCTAGAGGAACGCTATAAAAACCCTGTCGCCCACCGCGAACTCTTTAGCGTTTCGTCTCAACACTATGCCTTTGTGGTCAATGCCTTTGTCTCTCTGCTCAAGAAAAGCGATATGGAGAAATACGAGCTCTTCCTTCGTGAAACTCGTACTTGGGAAATTATCGACGACGTCAAGAACTTCCGCAGTGAGGTCGGTGTCCTATTTTTGAACAGCTACAACCGTGATGTTTTAACCAAGATGCTGGATGACAATCACCTGCTAGCCCACCATCTCTTTACAGCGCAACCGCATATCTTTGTCAGCAAGACCAATCCTCTGGCAAAGAAAGACAAGGTCAAACTATCTGATTTGGAGAATTTCCCTTACCTCAGCTATGACCAAGGAACTCACAACTCCTTCTACTTTTCAGAAGAAATTCTTTCTCAAGAGCACCACAAGAAATCCATTGTGGTTAGTGACCGTGCCACCCTCTTTAATCTCTTGATTGGTTTGGATGGTTATACCATTGCGACAGGGATTTTGAACAGCAACCTCAACGGAGACAATATCGTTTCTATCCCACTGGACATTGATGACCCTATCGAGCTGGTCTATATCCAGCATGAAAAAACCAGCCTGTCTAAGATGGGCGAACGCTTTATCGACTATCTACTAGAAGAAGTCCAGTTTGATAGTTGAGAAATGATAAGAACCAATATGTAGGCTAGCAATAACCTACACATTGGTTCTTTTTATTTATAATTAAAGATTCCCCCTGCCAACTTATCAGCTAGTTTGGGAAAGAGACTATAAAACTTATGGGCTAGGTTGAGAAGGATTGGGAGATTGAGTTCCCGTTTGTTTTTTCCTATA
Source organism: Streptococcus mitis (assembly GCA_963515655.1). Classification (GTDB taxonomy): domain Bacteria; phylum Bacillota; class Bacilli; order Lactobacillales; family Streptococcaceae; genus Streptococcus; species Streptococcus mitis_DP. Next base: position 9,263 of record CAUPZW010000031.1, on the reverse strand, counting down.
ATCTTGACAATCTTTTTAGCCACTGCATCTGGTTCTAGCAGGAAGCGTTCAACCGACTTGAGATAGGTTCCATCTGGGTCGGCTTGGTCGAAAAATCCTGTACGGATTGGTCCTGGATTGACTGTTGTTACATAGACTCCATAGGGCATCAGTTCGAGGCGTAAGGCATTTGAAAAACCGATAGCCGCAAACTTGGTAGCTGAGTAAAGACTGGATTTAGCAGTCGCTATCAAACCTGCCATACTGACGATATTGATGATATGACCTTTTCGGCTTTCTTTCATTCGAGACGCAAAGCGACGAGACAGGTTCATCAGGGCAAAGGTATTGACCTCAAACATCTGATGAATATCTTGGTCGGAAATCTGGTCAAATTCCTCCAAAATACCGTAACCAGCATTGTTAATCAAGACATCAATCTTGCCATAGCGGACATAGAGATCTGCTACCAGAGTTTCTAAGGCTGAATCATCGGTAATATCGATTTCAACCAATTCTGCATGGGGATGGCTTCCGTAGAGTTGAGCTAATTTTTCCTTATTTCTACCAAGCAAGATGAGTTGGTCATTTGGCAGTAGTTTGACCATTTCTTGGGCTAGACCACCGCTAGCTCCTGTAATGAGAATAGTAGACATACTGTTCCTTTCTCAGTCTTTTATATTTCCACTTCTTCCAAGTCTTTGACGACATGGACATTTTCAAAAACACTAGCCGCGTCTTTCTTGAGCTTGCTGATATCTTTTGAGAGGAAACGAGCGCTGATATGGTTGAGTAAGAGGCGTTTGGCACCTGCTTCTACTGCAACCTGTGCTGCCTGCATGTTAGTAGAGTGACCATGATTGCGAGCAATTTTTTCATCGCCCTTTCCATAAGTGGACTCATGAACTAGGACATCCGCATTGACAGCTAGACGCACACTGGCATCCGTTTTTCTAGTGTCTCCTAAAATAGTGATAATTTTACCTGGACGTGGAGCTGAGATATAGTCTGCTGCCTTGATTTCAGTGCCGTCCTCTAATACAACATCCTGACCGTTCTTGATTTTCCCAAAAAGTGGGCCAAATGGGACACCAGCAGCCTTGAGTTTTTCAGCATCCAGCGTTCCTTCTAGATCCTTTTGCATGACACGATAGCCAACACAGAAAATAGTGTGGTCCAGCTCCTCTGCATACACCGTGAATTTATCGGTTTCAAGGATTTTCCCTAAAGAATCTTGGTCAAACTCATGAAAATGAATACGGTAAGGCAGGCGCGAACCTGACACACGAAGACTGGTTAAGACAAATGACTTAATCCCTTGCGGTCCATAGATTTCCAAATCTGTCTGCTCTTCATTGGCTTGAAAGGCACGGCTAGAAAGGAAACCTGGTAAGCCAAAAATGTGGTCTCCATGTAGGTGGGTGATAAAGATTTTGCTGACCTTACGTGGTCGAATTGTGGTTTCAAGAATGCGATTCTGCGTCCCTTCTCCACAGTCAAAGAGCCAAACTTCGTTAATCTCATCCAAGAGTTTCAGGGCGAGACTGGAAACGTTGCGGGCTTTAGAGGGCTGACCAGCCCCCGTTCCTAAAAATTGAATATCCATTCGATACTTTCTAATTAATCAATATATAACATAGCTGTGCGGTTTTCCGATCGGAAATAGCGCTTGCCAGAAAAAGCTCTAGCTTCTTGCAATAAATCCTCTTGACTGTAGCCTTTGAGACGTTTACGACCATCAGCCAAGCTTTCCAAATCAGTCAAAGCTGTGAGACTCTCCATGCTAACAACTTCCTCGTCCCCGACAGCTTTCATGTAAATCTTGTCAGACTCTTCAAAGACTAGTTGATGGGGGAAAATTTGCGCAATTTCAAAGAGCAAGTCATCCGAGATTACTTCCTTATTTTCAGAAAAAATCCGACTAAGACCCTCACTCTCATAACAAAAACCAAAGGATTTGCCAGATAGGTTAAGACGAATAAAGGGCTTGTTTTCTAAGGTGAAACTTGGTTCAGCATTGTAAAGATTCAGTTCCTGACTGAGTTCTGCAAAATAATCAGTCGCAGCTTCAGGACTCTTTTTCTGGTAGAGTTCTGCAAAATAAGCATTGACAACGCTGGGCGGAGGTGTAATAAGTGCCAACTGCTCCTGCTCTGTTTTACCCGCTAAAAGCTGATCCAGATAGACCTTGTCTAGACTTGTGTAGCCCCCATATTTTAGAGCCAACGTTTTAATATCAGTCATAAAATTCCTCTAACCTCCATTTATTTTTCTTGGAAATGTAGCCTGTAATCACTTCGGCGTCCTCCTGATAATCGCGTTCTTCCAAAATCGCTACACTTTCCAAATCATGAATCTTGTAGGATTTTGAAAAAGGCACGCGTAGGGTAAAGGTTTCAAAAATATCCTTGATTTTCTCTAGCAGTAGAACCTGCAAGTTCTCACGACTATCCTCAGACTTGGCAGAAATGAGGGCATAAGGAGTTTGGGTCGGCGTAAAATCTTCGACCAAATCCGCTTTATTATAAAGGGTCAGGCGAGGAATATCCTCCATGTCCAAGTCTTTCATGATGGAAAGAACTGTTTTCTCATGTTCCTCGTGGTAAGGATTGCTGGCATCAATGACATGAACCAGAAGGTCCACATTCTTGCTTTCTTCCAAGGTTGATTTGAAACTGGACACCAACTCTGTCGGTAAATCTTGGATGAAGCCCACGGTATCTGTCAAAGTTACCTGAAGATTGCCCCCTAGATGAATACTCTTAGTCGTCGCATCCAGAGTCGCAAAGAGCTCGTCAGCCTCATACTGGGTCTTACTGGTCAAAGTGTTCATGATAGTTGATTTCCCAGCATTGGTGTAACCAATCAAACCAATCTTAAAGATGCTAGACTCCAGACGTTTTTCTCTGACAGTCGCCCTATTTTTCTCAACCACCTTGAGCTGGCGCTCTATATCCGTGATTTGATTGCGAACGCTACGACGATTCAGCTCCAACTGGCTTTCACCAGGTCCACGGGATCCTATTCCCCCTGCCTGACGGCTAAGCATAATTCCCTGACCAACCAAGCGAGGCAAGAGATATTTGAGCTGGGCTAGGTGAACTTGGAGTTTTCCTTCATGGCTTCGAGCCCGCATGGCAAAGATATCCAAAATCAATTGCATACGGTCAATGACCTTGACTCCGAGAACTTCTTCTAGATTGACATTTTGTCGCGGAGTCAAACGGTTATTGACAATGACAGTTGTAATCTCTTCTGCATCCACCATGAGCGCAATTTCTTCCAACTTACCAGAACCAACAAAAGTCTTGGAATCATACTTTTCACGTTTTTGTCTGTAACTATCTACTACGACAGCTCCAGCAGTCTTAGCCAGACTGGCCAATTCTTCCATGGAGAGGTCAAAATTGTCCATGCCCTGGAGTTCAACTCCAATGAGCAGGACTCGCTCCTCTTTTTTTTCCGTATCAATCATATAAAAACTCCTCTATCTGGCTTAAAATGCGGTCTTTTACACCAGACTCTGCGATCTGATAAAAGGTCACCTGCATGCGATTACGGAACCAGGTCAACTGACGCTTGGCAAAACGACGGGTCGCTTGTTTAAGGCTCTCACTTGCTTTCTCCAAGGTCTGCTCCCCACGGAAATACGGAAAGAGTTCCTTATAGCCAATTCCTTTAGCTGCCTGCACATCAGGGTAATGGTCAAAGAGCCACTTGGCCTCATCCAAAAGCCCAGCCTCAAACATCAGATCCACGCGGCGGTTAATGCGCTCGTAAAGTTGACTACGTTCATCATCCAAGCAGATAATCAGCGGTTCATACAAGGTCTCTTGATTTTCCAAATCCTGATCAAAATGGGCAATTTCCAAGGCACGCATAGCACGACGACGGTTAAACTGGGGAATCTCAAGACCAGCTTGCTCCACCAGATAGGCTAATTCCTCATCTGTATAAGGCTCCAAACTAGCCCGATAGGCCAAAATCTCCTCATGAGGTGTCTCCCCACCCAGGTGGTAACCTTCTAGTAAGCTCTGGATATAAAGTCCAGTCCCACCAGCAATAATAGCTAGCTTGCCACGACTGTAAATATCCTCAATAGCCATCTTAGCTTCTGAAACAAAATCAAAAGCCGAGTAAGACTCGGTTACCTCTCTAACATCGATTAAATGATGAGGAACAGCTGCCTGCTCTTCTGGACTAGCCTTAGCTGTCCCAATATCTAGACCTCGGTAAACCTGCTGACTATCGCCACTAACAACTTCGCCATTAAAACGCTTTGCAACTTCAATGGCTAGAGCTGTCTTTCCAACAGCAGTCGGTCCAACAATCACAATTATTTTTGTTTTCATCTTTTTTCCTTGAAAAATTCCCATTTTTTCGTTACTATTATTATAACACAAAAAGATCAGTCAGAAAAATGTGACCTCTTGAAGAGGCTGACTGATTGAGAATATAAAGGAGGAAGACTCATGGCTAAAGGATTCGCTAAAGGTCTTGTAACAGGTGTCGCAGGAACTGTTGCTGCACTTGCAGGCGCGGTATACGCATTTAAAAAGAAAGTAATCGAACCAGAAGAGCAAAAAGCAGCTTTCGTCGAAGAAAACCGTAAAAAAGCAGCTCGCCGCCGCGTATCACATTAAGAAATAAAAGAAGTTGGGATTCATTGTCTCAACTTCTTTTTTTCTATTTTTTTATACTCAATGAAAATCAAAGAGCAAACTAGGAAGCTAGCCGCAGGTTGCTCAAAGCACTGCTTTGAGGTTGTAGATAAGACTGACGAAGTCAGCTCAAAACATGGTTTTGAGGTTGTTGATGAGGCGACGCTGACGTGGTTTGAAGAGATTTTCGAAGAGTATTAAATAGCTAGATCAAACTTCAACTGTGGCTTGACAGGGTCATAATCCACCAGCTCAAAATCTTCTGCTTTAATATCAAAGAAATTGGTCTTATCTGGTACATTCAAGACCAAACGAGGTTGGCAGTTTGACGGCTCACGACGGAGCAATTCCTGAGCTTGTTCAAATTGATTGTCATAGATATGGAGGTTGTTGATAAAGTAGAAGAACTTTCCAACCTTCCAGCCGAAATGCTTGGCAATCATCATTTGAAGAGCTACGTACTGCATAGCGTTGATGTGGTGAGCCACCAGCATATCATTAGAACGCTGGGTCAAGGTCGCATCCAGATAGATTTCTCCATCTATACGACGGACATCAAACATGGTCTGAAAGGCACATGGGAGCAGCCCATCTGTTTCTTCGAAAGCTTGGTAATCCCAGAGCGAAATGATATTGCGGCGGTTCCAAGGGTTGGCTTCCAACTGCTTGAGAAGCTTATTGATGATGTCGTGTTTCTTAACAACAGCCCCATAGCGCTCACCGATGGTCCCTGTATCTCCCACTTCCCAGTCATTCCAATAGTGGACGTTGTACTTGTCATTAAGAACTTCTAGACTATTGGACTGGTCTTGGTAAATCCAGAGCAATTCCTTGATGGCGGATTTGATGGCAATGGGACGCAAGGTCGTGATGGGGAATTCCCCTTTGGCCAAGTCATACTCGGCAAAAGCACCCGTTACATACTTAGAGTTAGCAACAGTTCCATCCTTGTACTTGGGACGTGCCTGTTCAGAAAAGACACCGTCTTTGAGGATTCGTTCAATATTCTCTTTAAAAATTGTATCTGCTTTTGTCATTTGCTCTCACCTCATTTATTGTCCTAACTAGTATAGCATAAAAAAAGAAAGGAGGAAAATCACTCGCTTCTGGAAAGCAATTTTCTTCTTTTTTATTTTATTGCAATACAAGTGATGCTGCTCCAATCACTCCAGCGTCATTTCCTAGAGTTGCAAGAGCTAGCTTAGTTGTTGTGCGAACTTGTGGGAAGGTATTTTCATCATAAACCTTTTGAACACCTTGTAGAAGGAATTCTCCTGCAGCCGATACACCACCACCGATAACGATTGTTGATGGATTAAGGATTGAACCGATGTTGGCACATGCAATACCCAAGTAACGTGAGAAATTACGGTAGACGATCAAGGCAAGGTCGTCTCCTTCTTTTGCCAAGTCAAAGACAGTTTTAGCTGTTACTTCTTCACCGTCGTCGATCAAACGTTTCAATTCTGCATCGCCTTCGTATTCATCTGCGTAACGACGAGTCAAGTTGACAATACCTGTTGCTGAAGCCACTGTCTCAAGACAGCCTTTTTTCCCACAAGTACATGCGATTGGTTGGTCAAAGTCCACAGTGATATGGCCAAGTTCACCAGCAGCACCGGCAACACCGTGAAGCAATTTTCCTTCTGCGACGATACCGCCACCAACACCTGTGCCGAGTGTCATAAAGACAACATCTGGTTGGTTATCACCAGCACCCATCCAACGTTCACCAAGAGCAGCTACGTTGGCATCATTATCGATAAAAAATGGAATGCCCAAGGCTTTTTCAATTTTTTCTTTGATTGGTTGAAGGGTTTTCCAGTTGAGGTTGTAGGCACCAATAACAGTTCCTTTTTCACGGTCAACCACACCTGGTGAACCCATTCCAATACCTTGGAAGTCCACTGCTACCAATCCAAGCAAGTCCAAACGATGTTGAATAGACTCAATCATATCATCAACGATATGACTTCCCTCATCCAAAATATTAGTCTTGATAGACCATTTTTCTTGGATTTCTCCTGCTGTTGTTAAGATTGCAAATTTGATAGAAGTTCCACCAAGGTCAATCCCAATAATCTTTTGACTCATCATATTCTCCTTTTTCATTATGAATTAATTGAAAATGCTTACAGTTATAGTATAACAAAATTCACTCATTTATGCAAAGGTTTGCATTAACTTTCTAGATTTTATCCTGACTTATGGTTTCCAGAGGCCTGAAGCATCTACGTAGTAGCGTCCTCCATCAACTCGCTCATTTTTAGCCATTTTGCCATCTGATTTCAAATAGTAATTTCCTTGCCATGCATTGCGAGCATAAGAACCATCTGATTTCAAGTAATACCAGGCTTGATAAGAAGAGTCATAAACCCACTCACCTTGTGCCATTTTACCGTTTGATTTAAGGTAGTAAGCTCCTTGCCATGCATTTTTTGCATAAGAACCATCTGATTTCAAATAATACCAAGCTTGATAAGAAGAGTCATAAATCCATTCGCTCTGTGCCATTTTACCATCAGCTTTCAGGTAATAGCTTCCCTGCCAAGCATTTTTCACTGGATTGCCATTTCCATCAAAGTAATACCAAGCACCATCCTGCTTAACCCAACCACTTGCTGTTGCTGAACTTGTATTGCTTTGAGCCGCAGTTGATTGTTTTGCTTTGAAAGCACCCTTAGGAGCATTCTTCAATTCGCAAGCCACACCATCATGATCGCGATCTAACTTGGCAGAATATCCCGGTTCTCCCTCGTGAATATCCGAGTATCCATTTGCCCAAGCTTCCTTACAGCTAGAAAAATGAATGTTTTCTTCTGCTAACACAGGCTGTGAAAACAAGGCTAAAACTGGCAAGGTAGCCAGACTCATTTTTAAAAATAGACGTTTGTTCATTTCTTTCTCCTATAATTATGATATCGTTTTCAATATTATTTTATCAAACTTATTTCAGCAATTCAAGGAAACTTCTGGTCTTTTCTACAAACTCCTTTGGTTTTGCTCTATTCAGAACATGAGAACCGTCAGGGATAATCTGGAATTGGGAATTTGACATCAGTTCTTGAATAGCTTTCATTGAACTAAGATTTGGCTTATCCTGACTACCACAAATTAACAAAGTTGGATAGGGACAATTCTTTGCAATCTCCCTTAAATCAAGTGTTTTTAATTCCTCAGAAACTCCAACCAGAAGCGATTTATCTGCTCCCTGTTTCTCAAATATCCTCTTAGGCAGCAATTTAAATATCAGCAACTGAATGTAAAAAGGGATATTGCCCGCTAGTTTCAATGGACAACCTGATAAAACCAAGGCCTGAAGATTTGGCAAATCGTAACTTGACAGCTCTAATGCAAGTGCAGCACCTAAGGACAATCCAATCAAAACAAAAGGTTCTGTCTCTTGAGCTAGGCGCTGATAAACTCGCTCCTTGACTTTTTGATAGCTGTTAACTTCAGAAGAAAATAACTCGATAGCCTCAGAAGGATAATCTGTCAGTAGATTCCGAACCTCTTTCCAAGACTCTGCTGACTGCCCTAAGCCATGTAAAAATATCAGTTTCATCTACTTCTCCTGTAAGATTAACTCATATAAGCCTCTCACGGCATTACAGCCGTAAATAGCTTCCGCTTGGGCTAAATCTGCCAAGGTCAAGACTTTCTCTTCTACCTGTCCTGTTTCTAGTAAATACTGGCGATAAATTCCTGGTAAGATTCCAAGTCGGATAGGCGGTGTGTAGAGTTTGCCAGCGATTTTCAGAACCAAATTTCCTATAGAGGTTTCAAGTAGTTCTCCTGACTTATTGTGGTAAATGATTTCTTGCTCCCCTAGACTCAAATGCGGTCGGTGGCTTGTTTTAAAATAGGTAAAGGCTTGTTGCAAATTGGCTTCCTGAAGGCAGAGTTGGGCCTGACAAAAGCTTGTACTAAGGGGTGTTAATACTTGACGATCGACTTCTATCTCTCCAGATTTGCTAAGGCTAATTCGCAAGCGATAATCTTGATTAGCATCACAAGCCTGGCACTCTGCCTCTATCTTTTGTCTCAGTTCTTCTGCATCATAAGGAAAGGCAAAATATCGACTTGCTTTTCTCAGTCTTTCCAAATGTTGATCTTCAAACAGCAAGCTCTTCTGATTGATTTTCCCTGTAGTAATCAGTTTGAAACGAGCTTGTTTACGATAGAGAACAGCAGCCTTTTGATGAACCTCGCGGTATTCAGATTCCCAAGTGCTATCCCATGTAATGCCTCCGCCTACTCCATAGATGGCTTTCCCTTGATTCAGTTGAATGGTACGAATGGCGACATTAAAAATTCGTCGTCCATGTGGAAGCAAGAGACCAATGGTTCCACAGTAGACTCCACGCGGTTGTAGTTCCAAGTCCTTAATGATTTCCATAGTCGCAATTTTCGGTGCGCCCGTTATGGAACCACAAGGAAAGAGAGAGCGAAAAATGGTAACCAAATCCACATCCTCTCGCAACTGACTCTTGATGGTCGAAGTCATCTGCCAGACAGTCGAATATTGCTCCACTTGACACAAATGCTCCACATGCTCACTTCCCACTTCAGAAATACGGTTCATATCGTTGCGCAAGAGGTCCACAATCATCATATTTTCAG
>CAUPZW010000030.1:0-22108 GCA_963515655.1 Streptococcus mitis | reverse complement strand
GAAAAATATAGATAATGGATATTAAACTAAAAGATTTTGAAGGGCCCCTGGACTTGCTCTTGCACTTAGTTTCTAAGTACCAGATGGATATCTACGATGTACCCATTACGGAGGTCATCGAACAGTATCTAGCTTATGTCTCTACTTTACAAGCCATGCGTTTAGAAATCGCAGGAGAGTATATGGTTATGGCCAGTCAGCTTATGCTAATCAAGAGCCGTAAACTCCTTCCAAAGGTAGCAGAAGTGACAGACTTGGAGGATGATCTGGAGCAGGATCTTCTTTCCCAAATCGAAGAATACCGCAAGTTCAAGCTCTTGGGAGAGCACTTGGAAGCCAAGCACCAAGAACGGGCCCAGTATTATTCCAAAGCGCCGACAGAGTTGATTTACGAAGATGCGGAGCTTGTGCATGACAAGACGACCATTGACCTCTTTTTGGCTTTTTCAAATATCCTAGCCAAGAAAAAAGAGGAGTTTGCACAGAATCACACGACTATCTTGCGGGATGAGTATAAGATTGAGGACATGATGCTTATCGTGAAAGAGTCTTTGACTGGACGAGATCAATTGCGCTTGCAGGATTTGTTTAAGGAAGCCCAGAATGTCCAAGAGGTCATTACCCTCTTTTTGGCAACCCTAGAGTTAACCAAAACCCAGGAGCTGCTCCTTGTGCAAGAGGAAAGTTTCGGAGATATCTATCTCATGGAAAAGAAGGAAGAAAGTCAAGTGGCCCAAAGCTAGACTTGATAGAGAGGAAAGATGAGTACTTTAGCAAAAATAGAAGCGCTCTTGTTTGTAGCGGGTGAAGATGGGATTAGAGTCCGCCAGTTAGCTGAACTCCTCTCTCTGCCACCGACAGGCATCCAACAGAGTTTAGAAAAATTAGCCCAGAAGTATGAAAAGGACCCAGATTCCAGTTTGGCCCTGATTGAGACAGGGGGAGCTTATAGATTGGTGACCAAGCCTCAATTTGCAGAGATTTTGAAGGAATACTCTAAGGCACCTATCAACCAGAGTTTATCTCGGGCTGCCCTTGAGACCTTGTCCATCATTGCCTACAAGCAGCCGATTACTCGGATAGAAATTGATGCCATCCGTGGGGTCAACTCGAGTGGGGCCTTGGCAAAGTTGCAGGCTTTTGACCTGATAAAGGAAGACGGGAAAAAAGAAGTGTTGGGGCGCCCCAACCTCTATGTGACTACGGATTATTTCCTAGATTACATGGGAATTAACCATTTGGAAGAATTACCAGTGATTGATGAGCTTGAGATTCAAGCCCAAGAAAGCCAATTATTTGGTGAAAGGATAGAAGAAGATGAGAATCAATAAGTATATTGCCCACGCAGGTGTGGCCAGTAGGAGAAAAGCAGAAGAGCTGATCAAGCAAGGTTTGGTGACGGTTAACGGCCAAGTGGTACGTGAACTAGCAACAACCATCAAGTCAGGCGACAAGGTCGAAGTGGAAGGTCAACCTATCTACAACGAAGAAAAGGTCTATTATCTGCTTAACAAACCACGTGGTGTGATTTCCAGTGTGACAGATGACAAGGGCCGCAAGACGGTTGTCGATCTCTTGCCCAACGTGAAGGAGCGCATCTACCCTGTAGGTCGTTTGGACTGGGATACATCAGGAGTCTTGATTTTGACCAATGATGGGGATTTTACGGATGAGATGATTCACCCTCGTAATGAGATTGACAAGGTCTATGTCGCGCGTGTTAAAGGTGTGGCCAATAAGGATAATCTCCGCCCCTTGACCCGTGGTCTTGAGATTGATGGCAAGAAAACCAAGCCAGCTGTTTATGAAATTCTCAAAGTGGATCCAGTCAAAAATCGCTCTGTGGTACAGTTGACTATCCACGAAGGGCGTAACCATCAGGTTAAAAAGATGTTTGAAGCTGTTGGTCTCCCAGTAGATAAGTTGTCTCGGACACGTTTTGGACATCTAGACTTGACAGGACTCCGTTCGGGAGAATCCCGTCGTCTTAATAAAAAAGAAATCAGCCAACTACACACCATGGCTGTAACCAAGAAATAATGAAACGAATTTTAATAGCGCCTGTGCGCTTTTACCAACGTTTTATCTCACCAGCCTTTCCACCCTCTTGTCGCTTTGAGCCGACTTGTTCCAACTACATGATTCAGGCTATTGAAAAACATGGCTTCAAGGGTGTTTTGATGGGCTTGGCTCGGATTTTACGTTGCCATCCCTGGTCGAAAACAGGCAAGGATCCCGTCCCAGACCATTTTTCTTTAAAGAGAAATTCAAAATAAGATTGTATTCTAATGTATAAAACACAGATAGATGATACTTGGTATTTACTAAGTGCCATCTATCTGTGTTTTTATTTATTATTGATGTTTCTGTTTTCCTATTCTAAAATGTTTTTTCCTTCTTTAACACGCCAATGATAATCCGATAAAATAATATCTTCGAGGGAGTAGCTAGCTTGCCAGTCAAGATATTGTTTAGCTTTTGATGCATCTGCTAGGACGCTGGCTGGGTCACCAGCGCGTCGAGCAACAATTTCGTGTGGGATTTTTTGATCCAGTAATTCTTCAGCAGTTTTAAAGATTTCTTTGACGGTATAGCCTTTTTCAGTTCCTAAGTTAAAGATTTGAGAAGAACTGTCTTCTTGAAAGAGGTAGTTCATTCCTTTAACATGAGCCTGTGCAAGATCCAAGACATGAATGTAATCTCGAATACATGAACCGTCACGTGTATCGTAGTCATCTCCAAATATTTTCAGGCTATCATTTTGTCCCAATGCGGTCTTGTTGATATTGGGAATGATATGAGTTGGATTTTTTACACGGAGACCATTTGAAGCATCCATTTCAGCTCCAGCAACATTAAAGTAGCGGAAAATAACATATTTCCAATCGTAGCGATTAGCCATCCAGTAAATCATTCGTTCGCCCATCAGTTTTGTCTCTGCATAAGGGTTGACAGGGTCGAGCAGGGTATCTTCAGTAGCTGGCTTGTCAATACAGTTATTACCATAGAGGGAAGCAGTCGAAGAGAACATGATTTTTTGAATACCAACTTCAGATAAGACTTTGAGAACTTGGTTCATACCAGCAACATTGGCAGTGAAGTATTTGCTTGGATTTTCAATACTTTCGCTCACAACAATCTCACCCGCACAATGGAGAACAGCGTCAATCTTGTTTTCTTCCAAATAAGTTTTTAAGGAGCTAGCATCATAAACATCCAGTTGTTTAAAGCTAGCACGACTATCTACAGCCGAACGATTTCCTGTAGAGAGATTATCTAAGACATGCACCTGGTATCCAGCATTTAAAAGAGCTTTAACGGTATGGGAGCCAATGTAGCCAGCTCCACCTGTAACAAGAATTATTTTGGTCATGATTTTTTCCTTTTTCTAGTTTTGTACTATTTTAAAGAAATAAGAAGGCAAAGTCAACTGTTTTCTGTAAATTTCATGAAAAAACTAAACAAGTATAGCATTGGATTGTTTTTTTGTTTGGAAATTAATAGTTTGGTTGATCTTGGAATAGTTCTTAGATTTCACATCACATGCAAGAAAATACAAGCTTTTTCTAAGATACAGTAAGACTAAGATACTAATTTAGAAATCCACCTTCCCGCTATCCTTCTCCTATAAAAAGTGGTAAAATGGATGAAAGAAAGAAGGAACTGAAATGACAACATTATTTTCAAAAATCAAAGAAGTAACAGAACTTGCTGCGATCTCAGGTCATGAAGCACCTGTCCGTGCTTATCTTCGTGAAAAGTTGACACCGCACGTGGATGAAGTGGTGACAGATGGCTTGGGTGGTATTTTCGGAATTAAACATTCAGAAGCTGCGGATGCGCCGCGCGTCTTGGTCGCTTCTCACATGGATGAAGTTGGTTTTATGGTCAGCGATATTAAGCCAGATGGTACCTTCCGTGTGGTTGAAATTGGTGGTTGGAACCCCATGGTAGTCAGCAGCCAACGTTTCAAACTCTTTACTCGTGACGGTCGTGAAATTCCAGTAATCTCAGGATCAGTACCTCCACATTTGACTCGTGGTAAGGGTGGACCAACCATGCCAGCTATTGCAGATATCGTCTTTGATGGCGGTTTTGCGGACAAGGCTGAGGCAGAAAGTTTTGGAATCCGTCCTGGTGACACCATCGTACCAGATAGTTCTGCAATCTTGACAGCCAATGAAAAAAATATCATTTCAAAAGCTTGGGATAACCGTTACGGGGTTCTCATGGTGAGCGAGTTGGCAGAAGCTCTGTCAGGTCAAAAACTCGGAAATGAACTCTATCTTGGCTCTAACGTCCAAGAAGAGGTTGGTCTCCGTGGTGCTCATACTTCCACAACTAAATTTGATCCAGAAGTTTTCCTAGCAGTTGACTGTTCACCTGCTGGTGATGTTTATGGCGGTCAAGGCAAGATTGGGGATGGAACCTTGATTCGTTTCTACGATCCAGGACACTTGCTTCTCCCAGGAATGAAGGATTTCCTTTTGACAACGGCTGAGGAAGCTGGTATCAAGTACCAATACTACTGTGGTAAAGGCGGAACAGACGCTGGCGCAGCTCATCTGAAAAATGGTGGTGTCCCATCTACAACAATCGGTGTTTGCGCTCGTTATATCCATTCTCACCAAACCCTCTATGCAATGGATGACTTCTTAGAAGCTCAAGCTTTCTTGCAAGCCTTGGTGAAAAAATTGGATCGTTCAACAGTTGATTTGATTAAAAATTATTAAACCATAAGGGAGGTGGTAGGGATGGTAGAACCAAACCTAGAAAGCCTTATAAAAGATCTTTACAATCATGCTCGACATGATTTGAGTGAAGATTTAGTTGCTGCTCTCCTAGAGACTGCCAAAAAACTGCCTAGTACAAATGAGCAATTGTTAGCAGTTCGTCTCTCAGGACTGGTCAATCATGAATTGCTCCTAAATCCCAAACATCCGGCACCTGAGTTGCTCAACTTGGCTCGCTTTATCAAGAGAGAAGAAGCCAAGTACAGAGGAACTGCAGCTTCTGCGCTTATGTATGGGGAACTCTTTAAAATGCTTTGATTCCATTGTGGATCAAAGCATTTTTTATATGGTAGAAAAGCAATTCTTGATGAGGAGAAGAAAAAAGCCATCCCATTCAGGATAGCTTCTTGGTTCTTAGATTTGTTCAGCGATGACCTTTTCAGCTAGATTCATAGCGTGGTCTGATACACGAGTGTAGTGGGAAATGATGTCGATAAAATTGACCCCAGCTTGTGTTGAACACTCGCCCTTGTTGAGGCGCTTGATGTGGGTCTTTCTGAGAACACGTTCCATATTGTTGATTTCTTTATGGCGTTCAATCAGACTTTGAGCTTTTTCAATATCATTGTTTTCCACACTATCAAGGGCATCCTTGATAAAGCCAGTGGTTTTTTGATAGATATCAGCCAATTCCTGCAAAGCAGCTTCAGAGAACTCAACATTTTTACGTTGAAGGTAGTCAGTCAGATTGATTAGCGCTTCTGCGTGGTCCCCAATCCTTTCCAAATCACGGGATGAATCAAGGATGTTGGTCAGCACTTCACTTTCTTTCTGGCTAAGAGCTTCGCTTGAAAGAGTAATAAGATAGCGAGTTAATTTTTCATCAATGGTGTTGATGGCTTCTTCTGTCTTGTGTCCTTTTTCAGCAACCTTTTCATTGAGGTCAATGATGTAGTTGTATGAAAGGTCAAAGGCTTTAGAAGCATAATTTCCCAAGTGAAGGAGTTCTTTCTTTGCATTTCCGAGAGCGATTGATGGAGCTTGTTTAATCAAATGTTCATCAAGATAAAGTGGCTCGTACTTGACAACTTCATCTTCACCAGGGATGAGCTTAGTTACAAAGTAGGCCAAGGCTCCGATGAATGGAAATTGTACAATGGTGTTACTTACGTTAAAGGCACCGTGAGAGAAGGCGATGGTCATCTCAGGAGAGAGGTGAAGGAGTGCCTGGAAGTACTCAATCATTGACGTAAATGGGCCTAATAAGATTAAGCAAAGGATAGTCCCTAAAACGTTAAAGGTAACGTGGGTTGCAGCAACGCGTTTTGCAGAGACATTGGCTCCAGCTGCCGCGATGATAACGGTTAGGGTTGTCCCGATATTATCTCCGAAGAGAACTGGTAGCGAACCTTTAAGGTCAAGGAACCCACCTGCATAGAGACCTTGCAAAATCCCAATTGTCGCAGAAGAAGCCTGGATGAGGACGGTAATCACTGCACCAGCAAAAACTCCCAAAATAGGATTTTGTCCCAAGGTTACCATATATTCCTTGAATTGTGGTAAATCTTTAAGAGGACTCATACCGGCACTGATGAGGTTGAGGGCGTAGAAGATTCCCCCTACACCAAACAGGATGCGCCCGATATTGTTTGCTGTTCTGTTTTTTGTAAAGAAGAGGAACATGGTCCCAAGGAAAATCAGGGGTAAAGCATACTCGCCAAGTTTGAAACCGATGATAAAGGAAGTAACGGTGGTTCCGATGTTGGCTCCCATGATAATTCCGATAGCCTGTCTAAGAGTGAGAAGACTAGCGCTGACCAGTCCAACCGTGATAACTGTAACCCCTGTACTTGACTGAATCAGGGCAGTCACGACAATCCCAACTAGAACACCTAAAAAGGGATTGCTGGTGTACTTGTCAATGTAAAAACGAAGGCGGTCTCCAGCAGCTTGTTGCAAACCGTCTCCCATGGTCTTGATACTATATAAAAATAGTCCCAGACCACCTAAAAAGTGAAATAAAATTTCCTGCCAATTAATGGACATTTCTTTTTCCTCCGAAAAATAATAACGGAATTTCTCCTATTCTATTTTAAAGGATAAAAGTAAATCTAACAAGTATTAAGCTAAGATTTTAGAAAGAAAATTCCTGAGAATGGATCTTAATTATATTAATTTTACCAATTTCTAACCTAGATATAGGCATTTCCTTTTATATATTGACATTTAAAAGAAATATTTTAAAATGAGGGAGGAATTATCTTGGTCCCTGTGATTGGGATAAAAATTTTATAAAGAAAGTTAAGCGCTTTCTTTTTATGCAACAAAACCAATCTTTTAGGAGGAGAAAATGAAGAATTCATTTTTTGAAAGACGTTGTCGTTACAGTATTCGTAAGTTATCAGTAGGAGCCTGCTCCCTGATGATTGGGGCTGTTTTATTTGCTGGTCCAGCCTTGGCAGAAGAAACTGCAGTTCCTGAAAATAGCGGAGCTAATACAGAACTTGTTTCAGGAGAGAGTGGGCATCCAACTAGTGAAGCCGACAAGCAGAATGAAGGGGAACGTACTGGAGAAAACAAGCTAGAAAAGGCAGAAGGAGCAGAGACAGTATCTGAAACTGCTTCGCCAGCAAGCAATGAAGCTGCAACTACTGAAACTGCAGAGGCAGTAAGCGTAGCTAAACCAGAGGAAAAACCAAGTGAGGTGGTTGCAGAAACACCATCTGCCACATCAAAACCAAAGTCTGACAAGGAAACGGAAGCAAAGCCTGAAGCAACT
The DNA here is from genome assembly GCA_963515655.1 of Streptococcus mitis. GTDB lineage: Bacteria > Bacillota > Bacilli > Lactobacillales > Streptococcaceae > Streptococcus > Streptococcus mitis_DP. The sequence goes on along the minus strand of CAUPZW010000030.1, from coordinate 14,596 downwards.
AGCCAAGGAGATGAGTCTAAGCCAGCAGCAGAAGCTAATAAGACTGAAAAAGAAGTCCAGCCAGATGTCCCTAAAAATACAGAAAAAACATTAAAACCAAAGGAAATCAAATTTAATTCTTGGGAAGATTTGTTGAAATGGGAACCAGGAGCTCGTGAAGATGATGCTATTAACCGCGGGTCTGTCGCCCTTGCTTCACGTCGAACAGGTCATTTGGTCAATGAAAAAGCTAGTAAGGAAGCAAAAGTTCAAGCTCTATCAAACACCAATTCTAAAGCAAAAGACCATGCTTCTGTTGGTGGAGAAGAGTTCAAGGCTTATGCTTTTGACTATTGGCAATATCTAGATTCAATGGTCTTCTGGGAAGGTCTCGTACCAACTCCTGACATTATTGATGCAGGTCACCGTAACGGGGTTCCTGTATATGGTACACTTTTCTTCAACTGGTCTAATAGTATTGCAGATCAAGAAAGATTTGCTGAAGCTTTGAAGCAAGACCCAGATGGTAGCTTCCCAATTGCCCGTAAATTGGTGGATATGGCCAAGTATTATGGATATGATGGCTATTTCATCAACCAAGAAACGACTGGGAATTTGGTTGAACCTCTTGGAGAAAAGATGCGCCAGTTTATGCTCTATACCAAGGAATATGCTGCTAAGGTAAACCATCCAATCAAGTATTCTTGGTACGATGCTATGACCTATAACTATGGACGTTACCACCAAGATGGTTTGGGAGAATACAACTACCAATTCATGCAACCAGAAGGAGATAAGGTTCCAGCAGACAACTTCTTTGCTAACTTTAACTGGGATAAGGCTAAGAATGATTACACTATTACAACTGCCAACTGGATTGGTCGTAATCCTTATGATGTATTTGCAGGTTTGGAATTGCAGCAGGGCGGTTCCTACAAGACCAAGGTCAAATGGAATGACATTTTAGATGAAAATGGGAAATTGCGCCTTTCTCTTGGTTTGTTCGCCCCAGATACCATTACAAGTTTAGGAAAAACTGGTGAAGATTACCATAAGAATGAAGATATCTTCTTTACAGGTTATCAAGGTGATCCTACTGGCCAAAAACCAGGAGACAAAGATTGGTATGGGATTGCTAACTTAGTTGCGGACCGTACGCCAGCAGTAGGTAATACTTTTACTACTTCTTTTAATACAGGTCATGGTAGAAAATGGTTCGTAGATGGTAAGGTTTCTAAGGATTCTGAGTGGAATTACCGTTCAGTTTCAGGTGTTCTTCCGACATGGCGCTGGTGGCAAAAATCAACTGGTGATAAGCTGAAAGCAAGCTATGATTTTGAAGATGCTTATAATGGTGGAACTTCTCTCAAATTTGCAGGGGATCTTTCAGGTGCGACCAAGCAAGATGTGAATTTGTATTCTACTCGCTTGAAGGTGACAGATACAACCAAATTGCATGTTGCCCATAAAGGAGGCAAAGGGACCAAGGTTTATGTAGAATTTGCAACCAAGAAAGATTATACCTACGGTGATGAAGCTGCCCGTAAAGAATTGACAGTTTCAGATAGCTGGACTACCGATGATTTTGATTTGAGTGCCTTGGCAGGTAAAACAATTTACGGTATTAAACTCTATTTTGAAAATGATAAAGATTTAAAAGGTTATCAATTTAACCTGGGGCAATTGACTATCAGCAATAATCAAGATGCTCCTCAGGCACCAACCACAGTAGCTGTAGCCAAACAAGTCCTTAAAAATGCCCAAGAAGCGGAAGCAGTTGTGCAATTTAAAGGCAACAAGGATGCAGATTTCTATGAAGTTTACGAAAAAGATGGAGATAGCTGGAAATTACTAACTGGCTCATCTTCTACAACTATTTATCTACCAAAAGTTAGCCGTTCAGCAAGTGCTCAAGGTACAACTCAAGAACTGAAGGTTGTAGCAGTTGGTAAAAATGGGGTTCGTTCAGAAGCCGCAACCACAACCTTTGATTGGGGTATGACTGTCAAAGATACCAGCCTACCAAAACCACTAGCTGAAAATATCGTTCCAGGTGCAACAGTTATTGATAGTACTTTCCCTAAGACTGAAGGCGGAGAAGGTATTGAAGGTATGTTGAATGGTACCATTACCAGTCTGTCTGACAAGTGGTCTTCTGGACAGTTAAGTGGTAGTGTGGATATTCGTTTGACCCAGCCACGTACAGTTGTTAGATGGGTGATGGACCATGCTGGAGCTGGTGGAGAATCTGTAAACGATGGTTTGATGAACACCAAAGACTTTGACCTCTATTATAAAGATGCGGATGGTCAATGGAAGTTGGCTAAGGAAGTTCGTGGCAATAAAGCTCATGTTACAGATATTACCCTTGATAAACCAATCACAGCTCAAGATTGGCGCTTGAATGTTGTCACTTCTGACAATGGAACTCCATGGAAGGCTATTCGTATCTATAACTGGAAAATGTATGAAAAGCTTGATACTGAAAGTGTCAATATTCCAATGGCCAAGGTTGCAGCCCGTTCTCTAGGAAATAACAAGGTACAAGTTGGCTTTGCGGGTGTACCAGCTGGAGCAACCATTACCGTTTATGATAATCCAAATTCTCAAACTCCGCTTGCAACCTTGAAGAGTGAAGTTGGAGGTGACCTAGCAAGTTCACCATTGGATTTGACAAATCAATCTGGTCTTCTTTACTATCGTACTCAGTTGCCAGGCAAGGAAATTAGTAATGTCCTAGCAGTGTCCGTTCCAAAAGATGACAGAAGAATCAAGTCAGTCAGCCTAGAAACAGGACCTAAGAAAACAAGTTATGCTGAAGGGGAAGATTTGGACCTTAGAGGTGGTGTTCTTCGAGTTCAGTATGAAGGAGGAGCTGAGGACCAACTCATTCGCCTAACTCACGCAGGTGTATCAGTATCAGGCTTTGATAAGCATCATAAGGGAGAACAAAATCTTACTTTGCAATATTTGGGACAACCGGTAAATGCTAATTTGTCAGTGACTGTTACTAGCCAAGATGAAGCAAGTCCGAAAACTATTTTGGGAATTGAAGTAAGTCAGGCACCCAAAAAAGATTACCTAGTTGGAGATAGCTTAGACTTGTCTGAAGGACGCTTTGCAGTGGCTTATAGCAATGACACTATGGAAGAACATTCCTTTGCTGATGAAGGGGTTGAAATTACTGGTTACGATGCTCAAAAGACTGGTCGTCAAACCTTGACGCTTCATTACCAAGGACACGAAGTTAATTTTGATGTTTTGGTCTCTCCAAAGGCTGCAGTTAACGACGAGTACCTCAAACAAGAAATTACTGCTGTCCAAGGTCGTCAGTCAACGGTTGTTTACACCTTCTCTAGTGAGGACAAACAAGCGACGCTACTAGAGAAACTTAATGGAGCGAAAGCTGTTGCAGAAAATCATGGTGCCAGTCAGGAAGATGTTAATCAGGCTTTGAATGAATTGAAACAAGCAGGCGCAAACTTGGATGGTAATCAGCGTTATGAGGCTGCTAGGAAAGAATTAGAAAGTTTACTCGAATCCATCCGCGAAAAATATCCTAAATCAGAACTAATTGCGCAAGCAGAGGCTTTGTTGGTCTCACAAGCACCAACTCCACAAGCTTTTGCGGACATGAAAGAACAGCTGAATAAGAAACTAGCTCCTGCAGCAGAAAGCCATCACGTTGGTAGCCAGGATCCAAATGAAGTAGCCCCAACAGTTGAAGCCCTCTCTGGACTAGTTGTGGAAACTGAAACAATAGCCTTCGAACGTCAAGAGCGCCCAAATGCAAGCCTTCTTAAAGGTCAACATCAACTAGTTCAAGAGGGAGTTGAGGGACAAATTCGTCACTTGATTGAAGTAGATAGCCAAGGGAAACGCACTCTTCGTTTAACAGAGGTAGTTAAAGAAGCTGTTCCAGAAATTACTGAGATTGGAACAAAAGTTCTTTCAAGTAAGGAACCAACTGAAGGTGTCAAGAATTTGGTTGTGAATACTCCGAAATTAGAAGTTGAAGAGACAAGTATTGCCTTCGAACACCAAGAACTTCTAACTGCAGGTCTTCTCAAAGGTCAGCGTCAACTTGTCCAAGCAGGAGTTGAGGGACAAATCCGTCGCTTGATTGAAGTAGATAGTCAAGGCAATCGTACGCTTCGCGCTACAGAAGTTTTGAAAGAAGCGAGTCCTGAAATCGTGGAAGTAGGTACTGGTCTCATCCCTGCAAATCCTGCACCACAAAACACAGACCTTCCAAAACCTTCTAATCAACCAGTGTCTGACCAACAAAAGGCTCCTAAATTGGAAGTTCAAGAGGAAAAGATTGCCTTTGACCGTCAAGAACATGAAAATGCTGAGTTGCTAGTTGGGGAACAACGAGTCATCATACAGGGACGAGATGGTCTGTTAAGACATGTCTTTGAAGTTGATGAAAACGGTCAGCGTCGTCTTCGTTCAACAGAGGTCATCCAAGAGGCGATTCCAGAAATTGTTGAAATTGGAACAAAAGTAAAAACTGAACCAGCAGTAGCGCCTACACAAGAAAAACCAGCCCAAAATACAGCAGTTAAATCAGAAGAAGCAAGCGCCCAATTACCAAATACAGGGACTGTTGATACAAACGAAGTCCTAATAGCAGGATTAGCCAGCCTTGGTCTCGCTAGTTTAGCCTTGACATTGAAACAGAAAAAAGAAGAGGAAGATTAAATATCGAAAAATCTTGTGAAATCTTTCCTTATATTTCCAAAGTGTGATATAATAGTTTCGAATAAAATAAATAAAGGGGTTTTTGTAACATGGCAAAACTTACTGTTAAAGACGTTGACTTGAAAGGTAAAAAAGTCCTCGTTCGTGTGGATTTCAACGTACCATTGAAAGATGGCGTAATCACTAATGACAACCGTATCACAGCAGCTCTTCCAACTATTAAGTACATCATCGAACAAGGTGGACGTGCAATTCTTTTCTCTCACCTTGGACGTGTGAAAGAAGAAGCTGATAAAGCTGGTAAATCACTTGCTCCTGTAGCTGCTGACTTGGCTGCTAAATTGGGTCAAGACGTTGTTTTCCCTGGTGTCACTCGTGGTGCTGAATTGGAAGCAGCAATCAACGCTCTTGAAGATGGACAAGTTCTTTTGGTTGAAAACACTCGTTACGAAGATGTTGACGGCAAAAAAGAATCTAAAAACGATCCTGAACTTGGTAAATACTGGGCATCACTTGGAGATGGTATCTTCGTAAACGATGCATTCGGTACAGCTCACCGTGCACACGCATCTAACGTTGGTATCTCAGCAAACGTTGAAAAAGCAGTTGCTGGTTTCCTTCTTGAAAACGAAATTGCCTACATCCAAGAAGCAGTTGAAACTCCAGAACGTCCATTCGTAGCTATCCTTGGTGGTTCAAAAGTTTCAGACAAGATCGGTGTTATCGAAAACTTGCTTGAAAAAGCTGATAAAGTCCTTATCGGTGGTGGTATGACTTACACATTCTACAAAGCACAAGGTATCGAAATCGGTAACTCACTTGTAGAAGAAGACAAATTGGATGTTGCGAAAGCTCTTCTTGAAAAAGCAAACGGTAAATTGATCTTGCCAGTTGACTCAAAAGAAGCAAACGCATTTGCTGACTACACTGAAGTGAAAGACACTGAAGGTGAAGCAGTAGACCCAGGTTTCCTTGGTTTGGATATCGGTCCAAAATCTATCGCTAAATTTGACGAAGCTTTGACTGGTGCCAAAACAGTTGTATGGAACGGACCTATGGGTGTATTTGAAAACCCTGACTTCCAAGCTGGTACAATCGGTGTGATGGACGCTATCGTGAAACAACCAGGCGTTAAATCAATCATCGGTGGTGGTGACTCAGCTGCCGCAGCGATCAACCTTGGACGTGCAGACAAGTTCTCATGGATCTCTACTGGTGGTGGAGCATCAATGGAACTTCTTGAAGGTAAAGTTCTTCCAGGACTTGCAGCCTTGACAGAAAAATAAGATTTTATAAACAATCAAAGAAGAGAGGAATGAAAGTTCCTCTTTTCTTTTGCTTAAAATAAAAACGCTTCCTCTCAACTATTACTCATAAAAATCACCGATTTATGATAAAATGGAAATAGAAAGTTTAGATTATGAGTTATTTTAAAAAATATAAATTCGATAAATCCCAGTTCAAACTTGGTATGCGAACTTTTAAAACAGGTATTGCTGTTTTTCTAGTTCTCTTAATTTTTGGCTTTTTTGGCTGGAAAGGTCTTCAAATCGGTGCTTTGACAGCCGTTTTTAGCTTGAGGGAGAGTTTTGATAAGAGTGTTCATTTTGGGACTTCGCGCATTCTAGGAAATAGTATCGGTGGCTTCTATGCTCTGGTCTTCTTCCTATTAAATGGCTTTTTCCATGAAGCTTTTTGGGTAACTTTAGTAGTTGTTCCAATCTGCACCATGTTAACCATTATGACAAATGTGGCCATGAATAACAAAGCGGGCGTTATTGGCGGTGTAGCGGCCATGTTAATCATTACCCTATCGATTCCGAGCGGAGAGACAATTTTGTACGTATTTGCTCGTGTATCGGAAACTTTCATGGGAGTTTTTGTTGCAATTCTCGTAAATTACGATATTGATCGCATTCGGCTCTTTTTAGAGAAAAAAGAAAAATAATGTTACATTTTATAACATTATCAATTGACGTTTGTCTTTTTTTAGACTATAATAGACAGAAAGAAGGAAATTGTAAATGAAGGAAAAAGAATTTCGCCGAAACATGGCTGTTTTTCCTATTGGCAGTGTTATGAAGTTGACAGATCTATCGGCACGTCAGATTCGTTATTATGAAGATCAAGAGTTGATTAAACCTGATCGAAATGAAGGGAACCGTCGCATGTATTCCTTGAATGACATGGATCGTCTGCTTGAAATCAAAGATTATATCTCAGAAGGTTATAATATCGCTGCCATTAAGAAAAAATATGCTGAACGTGAAGCGAAGTCCAAGAAAGTGGTGAGTCAGACTGAGGTGCGTCGTGCACTTCACAATGAACTTCTCCAACAGGGACGTTTTGCTTCAGTACGATCACCTTTTGGTCGCGGTTAGGCAACCGCAAGTAGTCATAGATTAAGGAGAAAACTCATGCCAATCACAGCTGCAGATATTCGTCGTGAAGTCAAGGAAAAAAATGTTACCTTTATCCGTCTCATGTTCTCAGATATTTTGGGAACGATGAAAAACGTCGAAATTCCTGCTACAGATGAACAATTAGATAAGGTCTTGTCAAATAAGGCTATGTTTGATGGATCTTCTATTGAAGGTTTTGTACGTATCAATGAGTCAGATATGTACTTGTACCCAGACTTGGATACATGGACAGTCTTCCCTTGGGGAGATGAAAATGGAAGTGTTGCAGGTTTGATCTGTGATGTCTATACAACAGAAGGTGAACCATTTGCAGGTGACCCTCGTGGCAATTTGAAACGTGCTCTTCGTCACATGGAAGAAGTAGGATTCAAATCCTTCAACCTTGGTCCGGAGCCAGAATTCTTCTTATTTAAACTAGATGAAAATGGGGACCCAACACTTGAAGTAAATGACAAGGGTGGCTACTTTGATTTGGCGCCTACTGACCTTGCGGACAATACACGTCGTGAGATTGTCAATGTCTTGACTAAAATGGGATTTGAAGTAGAAGCGAGTCACCACGAGGTTGCGGTTGGACAACACGAGATTGATTTTAAATACGATGAAGTTCTCCGTGCTTGTGATAAGATTCAAATCTTTAAGCTTGTTGTCAAAACTATTGCTCGCAAACATGGGCTTTATGCAACCTTTATGGCCAAACCAAAATTTGGTATTGCTGGGTCAGGTATGCACTGTAATATGTCCCTGTTTGATGCAGAAGGAAACAATGCCTTCTTTGATCCAAATGATCCAAAAGGAATGCAGTTGTCAGAAACGGCCTATCATTTCCTTGGCGGTTTGATCAAGCATGCTTACAACTATACTGCCATCATGAATCCAACCGTTAACTCATACAAACGTTTGGTTCCAGGTTATGAAGCGCCTGTTTACATTGCTTGGGCTGGTCGTAACCGTTCGCCACTTGTGCGCGTACCTGCTTCACGTGGCATGGGAACTCGTCTTGAGTTACGTTCAGTGGATCCGATGGCAAACCCATACATCGCTATGGCGGTTCTTTTGGAAGTTGGTTTGCATGGTATTGAAAACAAAATCGAAGCACCAGCTCCTATCGAAGAAAATATCTACATTATGACAGCAGAAGAGCGTAAGGAAGCTGGCATTACAGACCTTCCATCAACCCTTCACAACGCTTTGAAGGCTTTGACTGAAGATGAAGTTGTCAGAGCGGCTCTTGGAGAACATATCTATACTAGTTTCCTTGAAGCCAAACGAATCGAATGGGCAAGTTATGCAACCTTCGTTTCACAATGGGAAATTGATAACTATTTAGATTTATATTAATGGTACAGAAAGGTTGTCCGTTTGGGCAACCTTTTTATGTTGTTCTAAAGACTGGAGTACTTACATTTAGTCTTTTGTAGATTACTAATATTCTTCGAAAATCTCTTCAAACCACGTCAGCGTTATCTGCAACCTCAAAGCTATACTTTGAGCAGCTTGCGGCTAGCTTCCTAGTTTGCTCTTTGATTTTCATTGAGCATAAGTTTATTATAGTAGATTGGAAGATAATGAATTGAGTCTAGGATTGTCCAAAATAATTCCTAACAATGTTTTAGAAGTCGTGTTATACTATTGCGACTTAAATATGATATAGTGTTTTCATATTGCTCATACTCTTCTATTTTCATTGAGTATCAGCTATAAAGATCGATTACAATATGTCTTTTATGCGCTTCAGTTAGATGAGTGTAATAGATGAGAAGTTTTTTTATTTTTTCTTGAATTGAGGTTTTATCGTCTATAGTATGCTGTAATCTACATGAATATAAGGTGTGTTTGTCATAAATTGATTTGATGCATTTGATGTTTTTATATTAAATTTTCTGATATTTCTTTAATAAGGATAATTGCTATTTTTGTAAAAATCAAGCTACTAAAATTTTATAGTTTAGTCCTAATTAGTAAATATACAAATTCATACATAGAGGGTAGTTCCACTGTTTGCATATATATATATATATATATACAAGCGGTGGAACTTATTTTATCCATACAGGAATCAATAGTTTAAAGATTTTTTGTCATGTATTAATCGCTCTTTTTTCAACGAAAATCTTACTATTCTAGGAACTGCTTCGTTATAAAAATACTCTATAGTTGTTAATTATTTATTACAGATATCATTTTACTATATCAACTTATTGTGATAAACTATATATAGTTATGTCATTTTAAAAATAGAAAGGAAAAATTTATGTTTGGACATAAGAATAATAGGAATGGTGAAAAAGTTTTTCGCTATTCGATTAGAAAGTACCATTTTGGTGCTGCTAGTGTAGCTATAGCTGCCCTCTTGTTTTTTGCAAATGGAGTAGCTAGAGCAGATAGTCTATCTGTATCCCCTGATACAGCAGCGACTGAGAAGACCCTAAATGATGAGGGTAGGAGTAGGGCTAAGGAAGAACCCTTGCCAAATAGTCAAGAGCTTGCTGAAAGGAATTTGGAAGAAAAAACTACAAAAGTTGTTGATAAATCAGCCCTTCTTCAAGTGATGGATGAGCTTAAAGAGATTGTAGTTAAGGTAAAAGAAAGTAAACTTGCTCCATTGTCTAATCAGCTTCTTCAGCTTACTGATGAAAGCAAACGTTTGCTTTCTGATAAGGATGCTAAATCAGAGGATATTGATCAACATATTCTAAAAATTAGAAAGCTGATAGAAACATTAAAAGAGCAAGAAAGTAGTGCTAGTCAACCTGAGCGGAAAGAAGAGAGTAAGGTGCCTTCTGCTGAAGCGGTAGACGAGACTGCTAATCAGGCTGAAAGTAGCAATGCTAAGGATTCTTTACTAGAAGATAAGAGCACGAATGAGGCTGCTACTGAAGTTCGTAAAGAAGAAACTTCTAGAGATAGCTCAAAACCTACTGTGACAGCTTCCGATAGAAGCTTAAACAAGGTAGATAAGGAAGCTAATAGTCTAGAACTGCCAAACAAAGATAATAAACTGTTGCCGATAGATACGAAAAGTAATCTTGTAGATGAGGCGACAGAGGATGTTCTTGATAAGAAGAAAAAAGGTTATTCTGGGTTTAGAATAGCTCATTATGCAGCTCGATCAATTGATCGTTCTGTAGCTGGAAATCTCGACTCAGGTACTATCAGTGGTGATGGAGTTAAACAGTTTGAAAATCTTCATTATGACATTGATGGTGATCGTACTATTTGGAGAGTGGCTGTCCGTCCGGCTCATAAGAATCATGCTTGGGCTGGTATTGCAGTTACATCAGATGATACTATTGAAAATATTCGTGTAGTAGAAAGAGGTGGAGCTGGTGGTAGTGTACTAGAAGAGAGAGAAATTTCCAGAGGACGCCCTGCTAGTACGCCTTTCTCTAATTATAAGATGTTTATTGGTCACTACAGACTTATTGGTGGAGCTGTGCCAGATAGAATAGTCTATGAAGTAACTACTAGAGGAACACATCACAATCTTTTTGCTCGCTTTGCGACCGCTATTGTACAGAATACTCTTGAAAATTCTGGCTTAAATGGTAAGGCGGCGATTACAAGTCGAAATTCAGACTTCCCTGCTGTAGGTATCCATGTCAATGCAGTAGGCGCTCCTACTGTTAACCACAACTATACTCGAACCAACGATACTGTACGTATGCAGACTGTACCGTCAACAGATAATCAATTATCAGGGACTGGGAAACCAGGAGCGACTATTTCTGTTAAGAAAAATGGAAATACTTTTAAGAAGACAAAAGTTGATGGAAGTGGTCATTGGGTTGTTTCACTAGATGCTGGTTTAAATAGTAATCTATCAGATACTGGAGAACAACTTGTACCGAAAGATAAGATAACAGTAACTCAAAGTGTTGATGGCAAAGAGAGTGAAGCAACGAATGTGGATGTTTCATTAGGGCGTTCATGGATTGCTTATTCGCCGGGACATACCAATGAATTGGTTTCAAACCAACGCGATCTCAAGCTATATGTACCACATGATGCGGGTATGGCTTACTTGAAATACAGGGATACAAATAATCAAGAACATGAAATTGGGATTAGACGTACTGCGATTAACCAAGCTTGGCAAGTTCTTCCTGAGAAACGTAATTTAGCTACTGTTACTTCAGTCGATAATACAAGTAATAAGTTTTATTCTATCATTAATCTTAAATTGAATAGTGATATGAAAGTGGGCTCTCAAACGTCTGTTGTTTCAAATATGAAAGAAGGCGGTTACGGAAGTCTTGAGGGATGGAAACCTGTCAATGTAGTAGAGGCTCCATTAACATCTGGAGCTCATATCGAGAGTGACTTAACAGGTAAAGCAAGTATACCTGCGGAAGTAAGAGTAAAAGCACCAGTAGGTTCAACAGTAAAACTTTACGATAATAATGATGTGCTAATAGGAGAAGCTCAGGCTGGAAATGATGGATATGCCACGGTACATCCTCGAAATAGTTTACCTGAAGGGCAAATTAGAGCGACTTCAACACCTGTTGGAGGTAAAGAATCAGCAAAAAGTGACCCTGTGACAGTTACGAGAACTGTTCCAAGTGTAGGTCCAGCAGTTCATAAACAACCAGCGCAACCAACCAATACTCAAATCTTAATTAGCAAAACGAATATAGTAGCTTATCGAGGGGACACTGTTGATGTTACCATTCAAGCAGCAGCTAACGCTATTGAGAAATTCTGGATACCAAGTGATCCATATTCAGTAAAAGGACTGAAACACACTGGTCAATTTAGAGAATCAGCTGGTACTGATAAGACGAACCATATGACAGCACGTACAAGTGGTACCATAGCTATGGATCAACCTTTAGGTACTAATGGATTTATCTATGCTGTTATAGGTAAAGCAAGAGAGGGACGAGCTAGTAGAGAAAATCCATCAGAAACTAAAACTGTACAGTTGGATATTACCGTCCTTGAAGTAGCGAAGAAATATGATATTTCTATTGATAAAAAGATTACTGTAGACAATCCAAATGCTGTGAGTGGTCCAGAAAAAGAGAAAATCATTGCAGCGATTAAAGAGAAAAATAATAGAACATATGCAGATGCAGCATATAGAGCATTATTAGATCAGGCTACTTATTCAGTGGATGAAAAAGGGAATGTTACCATCACTTATCCCGATAATTCAGTAGATAAAGTAGCTTCATCATATACGATTCAAAAACGTCCAGTAATAGAAACATCCTTAGTAGATAAGGCGGATACTCAAACACCTATAACTGTATCAGCAGACCCAGGATCTAAGGTGAAACTTTATGATCACTCAGAGCATGAACTGGGAGAAGGTACGGTAAATGAAAGTGGTCGAGTTACTATTAATCCTACAAGACCGATTCCAAATGGAAATGTAACAGCAAAAGCAACTGATAATCGTGATAATACAACAGATGCAAGTGCTCCAAAACAAGCAACAGTACCTGCACCGCAAGCTTTGACCATTCAGCAACCTAATCATGGTTCAACAAGCGTAACTATTACTCCGCAAGGCAGAACAGATATTATCTCTGCGGTTATTCAAGGGAAAAAAGTTAAAATTGAAAAGGAAGGCTCTGGACGTTATAAGACGTTAGAAAATGCAGCGAATGTACGAATTTCACCAAATTCAAATGGAAGTGTAACCTTTGAATTACCTTCAGGTACAAGATTTGAAACCCTAGATAGAATTCAAGCTACTGCAGAAAATAAAGATATTACGGTAGTTTCAGGAATAAGGTCATCTCAAGAGGTTAGTCAATATGTACTAGCAAATAAAGGAGAGAAAGTACCTGTAAAAGATATTAATCGTTTAACTCCAGAAGATAAAGAGAGAGTTAAAACAGCCTATGAAAAAGCTAATCCAGGTATCAATAAGTCAGAAGTAACTGTAGGAAGTAACGGAGATATTACTTACAATCACCAAGGTAGAGGATCTGTGCAAAAAGGTGTTGCAAAAACATCTGATAATGTTGTTCTAGATAATGTAGCTCCAGGTAAACCAACGATTCCAACTAACTTGACGGATAAAGCTGGAACTAGAACTCAAATTGAAGTAGATACAGAACCAGGTGCATCTGTTGTTGTATATGATCATGGCGGTCAAGAACTAGGACGAGGTGTAGCGAACGCAAGTGGTAAAGCGGTTATCAATCCGACTAAGGAAATTCCTAAAGGTAATGTTACAGCAAAAGCAACAGATGAAGCAGGAAATATCTCACAACCAAGTGATGCTAAAGTTGCTACTTTCCAAGATTTCACACCAAAAGTTCCTTCTAAGACACCTGTTACAAAAGTAACGTCTTTAACACCGGATGAGGTTAATCAGGTTAAGAAAAAAGTTTCAGATGCTAACCCTGGTAAAGAAGTGCAAGTATCAAGTAATGGTACTGCTACTGTAACTGATCCTAAATCAAGGATATCTCATCAAATATCTGGAGATAAGTTAGTTGAATCAAACGATAAGATTAGACCAACAGTTGAAATTCCTTATGATAATGCAGACAAACAAGAAGTATATGTATATTCCGGGGAAACAAGTAACATTACAATCAAAGTAAAAGATAACTCTGGAAAAATATCTAAATCATATCTTGCGTTTGCGGCTAATGATAGAAGAGGTTTAGGAACAGAGGATAACAGTTACTTGGGTGGTAGAAGTAGCAACGGCTTGTATTTAACAGCGACTAAAATACATTCAGATACACCAACTTCAGAAAACCAACCAGCAACAATTACAGTAAGTGGAAATCTTAATAATCAGCCATTTACAGGTGAAAAATCAATTACTCGTTATGTATTTGCAGAAGATCCAAGTGGAAATACTAACTATGAGCATGTAGGTCATGCTAATGATGTAGGAGCTCCTGGACGCATTCGATTTGTATGGAAACCTCAAACATTTAAATATGATGCACAGGCGCCAGGAACACCATTATTATTAGATAGTGCAGATGCGACTCAAATTGAGAATGCTGTAAAACAAGCTAATCCAACCTTTAGCGATAAAATTAAGTCTGTAACAGTTGATGGTAATAATGTGATTGTGACCTATAAAGACGATAGTACAGATAGATTAGATGCTTCTAAAGTCTTTAAAGTACGTGATTCTAAGCCAACGTCACCAATGGCAACTGCACCAAAAGATGGAACAGTAACAGTAACACCAACAGGGGATGCAGATAAAGTAATTGTTAACTACACAGATGAGCAACAAAATTCTAAAGTAGTAACAGTAGTTAAAGCTAAAAATGGAACATGGTCATCATCAGATAAGCCAGCAGGAGTAACTGTTGATCCAAGAACAGGAACGTTGTTAATTCCAGCTGAAGGTGTTAAAGATAGAAGTCAGGTAACAGCAACAGCTACGAAAGGTGATAGTAGACCATCAGATCCAAAAATAGTTACAGCGCAGCCTAAAGACTTCGAACCAGTGAAACCAGACGAGAAAGTTCCAGTTAAAGACAAAGCGCACTTAACTCCAG